>DPRZ01000166.1 GCA_003538525.1 Neisseriales bacterium | reverse complement strand
AAACATAGCATCAACTAAATTTAGTAGCCGTGAGACAGCTTAAATACCATCTCACAAGCAAACTTTCTTATAACCTATGAATAAATTTAATTACTGAGCTTGAATTATATGCACAAATTGTTTTTCCAATTCGCGCCACTCCAACATATGTGCAGAATGGACGTCATAAACCCACGCCGAAATTGTAATTTTATTTTGAAGAACTAATTCATGAACCATTGGATAAGTCTTTAAATTTTCAACTTGATAAAGCGCGTTAATTTTAGTTCCTTCATTAGTATCACTTGGCCAATTTTTGGTAAAACCATCTTTGATAATTTGCAACCAATTATCTAAACCATAAAATTCTGGACCATGTCCATGCGAGCTCATTGAGGCTTTTATTGCTCCACACTCGGTGTGTGCACAAATCACGATATTTCTAATCTCTAATGCCGCTACAGCATACTCAATGGCTGCCACTTCACTATATTTATTCAGTGGATCAAAAGGCGGTACAACATTACCCACATTACGAATTACAAAGATTTCTCCAAGTCCAACTGCAAAAAACTCATTCGGGTTTAAACGACTATCGGAACAAGTTATTAATAAAGTGTGTGGTTTTTGTTCTTTAGCCAAAGTTTCCATTAACTTGGTACGTTGTGAAGCATATTGCTCATGAAAAGTAGCCATTCCGTGTTTTAAAATCTCATTTGCCGAGTGCTCAACGCCTGATTGCTCTAAGATGTACTTAATTTCACTCTCGGTAATGGTATTGTAAAATTTCACGCCTTTGACATTGATCATTTTTAAGAGTTGATACTGATCCTTAGTCAATCCATGTACAATAACTTGTAATGAATGCTCTTGAATCTCTTCAATCATATCAATTAAATATTGTCCACCAGCATTATCAATACTTTGAATCTTCTGAAATTCAAAAATCACGTATTTTAATCCAACTTGTTTAAGAATAATGTACTTAAATTTATCAATTTCATCAATCGATAAAATAGTTAAATTACCACTAATACTAATACGCATTACTTGCTTATTATCCCATAAGCGAATACTAGTTTTAGTACGTAACATTTTAATTACCATAATCAATAGTGCAACCATTACACCAGTTTGGATTCCTTCAACTAAATTAGTGAATACCAACATTATAAATGTAACACTATAAACTAAAAAACCACGCTTGTCATTACGCCAATATTCTAAAGCATGCTTAACATTTATCATTGAAATTGCCGCACTAATTAAAACGCCAGCTAAAACTGAAATTGGAATAAACTCAATTATTTGAGGAAAGAAATACACTACGACAAAAATAAAGATTGAATGAAAAATCGCTGCCCGACGAGTTCTCGCCCCATTATCAATGCTAATTTTAGAACGAGCGAGTAACTGCGTAATTGGAATACCGCCAAAAATCGCCACGGCACAATTGGCCAAGCCTTGACCAATTAACTCATGATTTGGCTTATGGCTTTCTTCCAATGGATTTAATTTATCTAACGCATTTGCTGACAGAACTGATTCAAGTGAAGCTAAAATAAATACCGATAAAGCACTAATAATTAATGAATGCCAATTATGAATTATCATAAAATTGGGGATTTGTGGTAAATGCAGCCCATGCGGAATACTACCGACAAAAGAAATTTGGTGATTCGTAAATAAATGCGCTAATAGTGTCGGCACTAGAACTGCAACCAAATAGGCTGGCATTTTTGGATAATATTTAGGTAATTTACGCGCAATTACAATCGTAATTAATGCTAAAACAAAAGCAAATGGATTCATCTGGGTAATGTAAATATCAATATCTTTAATCACATCAATTAAATGACTTAAATTAGGTGACTCAATTTGCAAAGCGCTCGGTATTGCCGAAATTAATAAAATTACCGCAATGGCCGAAGTAAATGCATAAATAATGGGGATTGGAATTAAACGTGTAAAGCGCCCGAGTTTAAATACGCCGCTTAAGAATTGCAACACGCCACACACAAAACCAATCACAAACAAACTCGGTAAACCATGTGTTGCTACACAGCTAGAAATTAAAATCGTCATCGATAAGGCTGGACCTGACACACCTAAACGCGTGCCACCAAAAATTGCCGCTACCACTCCCCCAACAATTGCGGCAGTTAAAGCCATGCCTGGCGGAACTGATGATGCTAAGCCGATGGCTAAAGCCAATGGAATCGCAACAATCGCAATATTGAACCCAGCAAATAAGTCTTCTTTAAGATATTTGGGACTCAAAATTTCTTTTAATGGCTTACCTAAATATGAAAATAACATCGTACAGTACCTTTAATTTAAAATTAGTTTGTTTTAGTAGTAATCTAAAAATTAACACCATTCTTAAAAACGTTGGGTATAGCCATGGCAATATGGCAAACTACCTTTATGATTATAATAATCACGATGATAATCTTCAGCTATCCAAAAAACCTCCATTGGGCGAATTTGTGTGGCTATCTTATAACCTTTAGCAGTCAGTAAATTAATGACCTGTTCGGCAATGTGCTTTTGATCGTTACTATAATAAAAAATCGCACTCAAATATTGTTTACCTAAATCTGGACCTTGCCCATCAGTTTGTTCTGGATCATGAATCTCAAAAAATCGTTTTAAAACTGTCTCGAGGTCAATTTTTTTACGATCAAAAATTACCCGCACTACTTCCAAATGACCTGTAGTTTGACTACAAACTTCCTTATAACTCGGATTTTTAAGTTGACCGCCGCAATAGCCAACCTGAGTCAGAATAACGCCGTCCAATTTTTGCAAATAGTATTCGACACCCCAAAAACAACCCGCAGCCAAAATCACTTCCTCAGTTTCAAGGACGTTAGTATCAGTTACAAAATCCAACGCAGCTGAATTAACACAATGCCGCGTATTTAACTTGGTATATTGCTCACCATGAAAAACATGTCCAAGATGCCCCAAGCAATTACTACAAATAATTTCGGTTCGCCGAGCGTCTGCATCAGGAACTTGCTTGACAGAACCTTCGATTTCGGCATCAAAGCTTGGCCAACCACAGCTGGACTGAAATTTATTCGTTGCGCGAAATAACGCTCGACCACAATTACGGCATAAATAACTGCCCTCAATCTCAGTCTCAGTATATTCGCCACTAAATGGAACTTCGGTTGCTTGATTAAGAATAATGGATTTTTGTAAATCGGTTAAACTGGCTGATTTTAGCATGGTACGCTCCTCAAATTGGTGATATAAATATTATGCCGTGATCAACTAAAACTGACGCCTCTTTATCTTTAGTTAACGTTATATCAATTAGTTAGCTTATTCTAAATTTTAAATCTATGACGAACAACTTAATACAATCTGCGCTGAACTTTTTGGCGCAACTTGATAATAAGCATTAAATTCTGCTAGTTCCACAAATGGTTGGCTTAACGCATTAAATAAACGCTCAATTTCTTGATAGTTACCTTGCTGGGCGCGTTCAATTGCAAACTGTAATAAATGATTGCGTAAAATAAAAGCTGGATTGGTCGCTAACATCTGTTGTTGACGCATCGCTGGAGTTAGTTCTGTACTTTGATAACGTGCATTTAATTTAGCAAACCAAAGTTCAAGCGCTAAACTCGGATAATCTAAATTTAATTGCTGTTGACCAACTTCCCCATAACTCAACCGACGCCAAAAATAAGTCCAATCAATTTTCTCAGCTTGCATGACCTGCAATAATTCATCTAAAAAAGACATATCCGCAGCAGCAAATGAGCTCAAGCCTAATTTGGCTCCCATTAGTTGAATATATTTTTGATTATAATATTCGGCATATTTAGTTAAAACCGACTCTAATTGATCGCTCGCAACATTCAGCGCCGCCAAAGCTTCCGCCAAGCGATAAAGGTTCCACCAACCGATATTGGGTTGATTGGCATAAATATAACGCCCCTCACTATCCGAATGATTGAAGATTTGACTAGGATTATAGCGATCCATGAATGCAAACGGTCCGTAGTCTAAGGTTAAACCCAAAATAGACATATTATCGGTATTCATTACGCCATGCACAAATCCAAGGCTTTGCCAGTGCGCAATCATTTCTGCGCTTAACTGTACTACACGCTCCAAAAAAACTAAAGTATAATTCGCGTCGGATAATTCAATATCTTGAAAATAATTCTGACAAACAAATTTAACTAACTGCTCCAACTCGCCAATTTTTCCATGTTTAGCAAAATACTCAAAATTACCAAAACGAATAAAGCTGGGCGCCACTCGCAAAACTACCGCAGCGGTCTCAACTTGCTCACGATAAACCTCGTCTTGCGAACCAAGTAATGCCAAGGCTTGTGTAGTTGGCACCAATAAATGCTGCATAGCATGTGAAGCTAAATACTCACGGATACTTGAGCGCAACACCGCGCGACCATCACCCATTCGTGAATATGGCGTTTTACCCGCACCTTTTAACTGCAATTCCCAAGTTTCACCCGCATATTCATGTTCCGCAATTAAGAGCGCTCTTCCATCACCTAGTCGAGGAACAGCATGGCCAAATTGATGCCCCATATACACCGCAGCCAAAGCTGGATAATCTGAAACTATAGATTGTGAACTTAATAAGTCACATAGATTTTGCTCTGAGAGATGATCCAAACCAAGCGTCGCTAATAGCTCAGAATTTAAATGCACCAATTTAGGTCTTTGAGTTAACGGAGTGGGTTTGACTTGACTAAAAAACTCCAAGCCCAACTCTGCAAAGCGCGGATTTAGACTAAACATCACAAGCCATTTGCTGCAAAATAACTAATGGAATATGATGTAACACATCAATACTGGTTGACTTTAAATAAATTTTTGGCGCCATATTTGCATTAAAAGCTTGTAACCAACGTAGCGTACATAAACACCATTTATCCCCAGGTTTTAAACCAGGAAAATACTCAGTCGCAGTGCTTAAATCATTACCCTGGGCTTTGCTATAGCATAAAAACTCATTATCGACCTTAATACATACATGATGCATTCCAGCATCACCCTCGTATGTCCCACAAAATCCATCACGCATCCAGCCAGTAATTGGCTCAAAGCAACAAGCTTCAAGCGGTTCACCCAAAATATTTAATTGCATAGTTCTAAGCTCCAAAAAATGGCTGATTAAAATTTAAGTGCATTTTATCCTCCACCACAATATCACAGTAATTCAATCAACTATTATATCAGAAGATTCTTGCTGTACCATCTATTTATGCGTCGACAACTCAATTAATATAGGATCAGACTGCAATGCGCCACTAATATATTCAAATGCCCGCGGATAATGAGTGATTGCAAGCAACGCTATTTCTTTATCCGCTCGCATAGCTTCGCTCAAAAATTCTAATCCACGTCCATTTAGCGCAACCACTGCCAATGCAAAGCTTTTATTCGCTTTTAGCTGCTCGCTCGCATACTCTAGCGTATAAATACTCTCACTCGCACATTGCAGCACAAACTCTGGATTAACCCGTAATTCATCACTGGCATACTCTAGCGCCCAGCGATGATTCTTCACTGCAGCCAAAACCACTTCTGGGTCAGATTTTAATTCATCACTAACATATTTTAAAATTACCCCATCAAATTTTAATGCAGCTAGAACTAATTCTTTATCGGCTTTAAGCTCATCACTGGCATATTCAAATGCCCAACGATGCTGTTTGACCGCAACTAGCACGACTTCTTTATCCGCACGCAATTCAGAGCTAACATATTCTAGTGCTCGACCAGCTCGTTCTAACACTTTCAAAACGAAGCTCCGATTCGATTTTAATTCATCTTTAGCAAAGCGAAATGCATAGGCACTATGCTTTACAATGCTTAAAACAAAATCATTATCCGACCTTAAATTATAACTAGCAAACACAAATGCTCCACCGCGTTGTTTTACCGCAGAAATGACAATCTCACGATCATTTTTTAATTCGTCACTAACAAATTCTAATGCCATACCATCACGTTTAATCGCGGTTAAGACAAATTCACGATCTGCACGTAATTCTTGGCTGGCAAAATACAAGGCATCGGGATGTTCTTTGATTATTTCCAACATAAACTTTCTATCACTCATCAGATTATCATTAACAAAACTCCACGCAAGCATGTTTTGCTTAATTGCCGCGAGCACAACCTCTTTATCTAATTTTAAATTTTCACTGGCATAATAAAGCACGCCACCACGCTGTTTAACCGCGGCTAAGACAACTTCTTTATCCGCACGTAATTCTAAGCTAGCAGATTTAAGAGCCCAACCATCTTGTTCTACCGCAATTAACAAACTAGCTTTATCACTAAATAAATCTGTAGCTATCACCTCATCTGAGTTCAGTTTAGAATTAAATTCAGTCATCTCGAGTCCCTATAAAAACCGGCTAAACGCAGGCGAAAGTACCAATTATTTTCTAGCTTGAGCAAGCAACTTATCTAAGGCATTCGCAAAATTAGCCTTATCTTGCAAATTATACACGCCTGCTCCGCCTGAAATTTGTTGATTATCACGTAAATGGCTCATTAAATCCCGCACCGCAAGCTGTTGCTGAATATTATGCGCTGTATATAATTTTCCACGCGGATTTAGCGCCTGAGCGCCTTTAGCAATTGCGTCACTCGCCAATGGAATATCAGAGGTAACAACTAGATCACCCGCCACTAACAAGCGCACAATTTCATTATCCGCCTCATCAAAACCTTTGGAAACTTGAAGTAAGCGAATCAAGGGTGACTGAGGAATTTGCAAGGCTTGATTTGCAACCAAAATTAACTCAATTGAAAAGCGCGTTCCTGCTTTATATAAAATTTCACGCACTGGTTTAGGGCACGCATCAGCGTCAATAAAAATTCGCATTACTTTATTCTTTCTATTTAATCATTCAGCATCTAACATCCCAATATAGTACCACCGCCCATTTTCATGACGAAATTCACTAATTTCATGCAAGCGCTGCTTTTTATTCTGCACACGATACTCGGCACAAAATTCAACTACAGCATGAAGTTCAGAAAGTTTATAGTGTTGTAACACATTTAATTTAAGCCACTTCACACTAAGCGCCCATTCTTCAGCCTCTTTGGCGTCAAAACCCAGTAAAGCTCGTTCGCGCATCGTTGCTTGAATATATTCAATTCTAGCCTGGCTATATGCAACATAGCGTGAACGCATTAGTTCTTCAGCCGTTGCGGGTAACTCATCAGCTTCAATAAACCGCCCACAACAGTTCTGATAATTTTGCTTGCTTCCGCAATTACAATTTTTCAAGCCATTCTCCAGATTATATTTAACTCAGCATAATTCGCTAAAACCTCATCTACTTGCAGATCAATTTGCATATTACACGCTAATGGAGACAGATTATAGAGCTGGCAATAATGAATTTGCACTGGATAAATTTTTTACATAACTCACCAATAAATTAATCACGGCAGGATATTTTTTCAATGTAACCTCACGATGAATTTTCGCTTGTTGTAACGCAGCCTGCTGACCGACGCTAAAAGCAGGCTGACTCAAATCACCAATCGTTAACACCGCTTTTTTGTTGCGCTCAATACAACCACTAACCACACTGGATTCCTCTGCAGCATACTGCTCTTGACAAGCTAAGGTTATCGCCGCAGCTTTGAGCGAAACAATCACACTACCATCAGCCTGTGCTTCGCTTAAATCAGGGTCAGTATTTACCGAACCATGAACTATTTGCGCTAAAATATCTTGTGCCATAGCTGGTGCATCCGCCCAAACATTCATCGTCAATAGACAGCTAACAATTATCAATATTTTTTTCACATCTTTACCTCATTAATCTATTTATTTTTCACTCTCTAAATTTGAAACCGACATAAAACAT
>DPRZ01000202.1 GCA_003538525.1 Neisseriales bacterium | reverse complement strand
ACTGGTGAATTAGTTATGAAAACCATTGCCATGCCAGCAGATACCAATGCGAATGGCGATATTTTTGGTGGGTGGGTTTTATCACAAATGGATTTGGGTGGCGGAATTGTCGCCAAAGCGCATTCCTCAACGGGGCGCGCGGTGACAGTTTCGATTGATAGCATGGCGTTTATTAATCCAGTCAAAGTTGGTGATGTAGTATCTTGTTTTGCACAATTAATTCATCGTGGACGTACTTCAATGAAAATTCAAATTGAAACTTGGACCTACTCATATATCAGTAAAGAATCCAAACATGTCACGCATGGGATTTTTACCTATGTTGCAATTGATGAAAATGGTAAACCATGCCAACTTACTAATGAGGAGAAGTAACGATGCTAATTACGCAAATTGAAATTGCCCATTTACGGATTCCCTTAATTCGTCCGTTTATTACGGCATTACGGCGTACGGAACACGTTGAAGATATCGTGGTAATTATTAAAACGGCGAGCGGTGTGTTGGGTTATGGTGCGGCAGCCTCGACACCTGTGATTACTGGCGATAGTCAAGAATCAATTATTGGTGCGCTTAAAATTATTGCCGCTAAATTAATTGGTAAAAATACGGCTGATTTTGAGGAACTCTTACTGACTATCCAAAATAGTGTCGTAAATAATACCTCGGCTAAAGCCGCTCTAGATATTGCGTTACACGATTTGGTGGCTAAAAGTATGCACCAGCCGTTGTATAAGTTTCTGGGTGGCGGTAAACCTGAACTTAAAATTTTAACCACGGTGAGTGTTAAAGCGGTTACCGAAATGGTGGAAGATGCGCAGCTATTTGTGGCGCAGGGTTTTGAAACTCTGAAAATTAAAGTTGGGTTGAATCCTGCCGAAGATATTCAACGACTAAAAGCTATTCGTGAAGCGGTTGGGGACTCAATTAGTATTTTGAGTGATGCGAATCAAGGTTGGGATGCTAAGTCAGCTTTACAAATTATTGATAGTTTAGCTGCGCATAATTTGGGTATTGCTATGGTTGAACAACCAGTTAAAGCTTGGGATTATGCTAATTTGAAATACGTGCGTGATAATTCGCGGATTCCAATTTATGCCGATGAATCAGCCTTTAATTTGCGCGATGTAAGTAAGATTATTCAGGCGCAAATGGCTGATGGGATTAATATAAAACTGATGAAATCTGGTGGTTTATACGCTGCACGTCCAATTTATGATCTGGCAACCAGTCATAATTTGCCTTGTATGGCAGGTTGTATGTTGGAGTCACCAATTGGCTTAGCGGCGATGGCGGCTTTCGTGGTTGGCAAAAGTAATATTAAATTTGTCGATTTAGATCCGATTGCGATGATTAAATCTAATCCTGTGGTTGGTGGAGTTCGCTTGGATGGTGCTACCTTACATTTAAGCACTGGAGCTGGCTTGGGGATTGAAAATATTCAAGGTTTAATTCCTGTTGTAACGATTGGAGCATAAGATGGATTGGCTGTTTTATTTGCAATTGGCAAGTTTGTCTATCATTGTAATTTATACGATTTTGGTGTTTCGCAATATTGACCCCTTGGTTGCAACCGCGATTGGCGTTGTGCTAGGCTTTATTTTTAATTGGTCATCGCCGATTGAAATGGGCAAAGTTTTGGAATCGGCTTTGGGGTCATTTTTGGCGTTGGTGGGTTTCATCATTATGCTGGGGCGTGGCCTTGGTGAAGTTTTGACTGAAACTAAAGTTAGTCATACGTTGGTGCATAAAATTGTTTATGGGATTGGGGTGAATACCCAACGTCGTGTAAAAGTTGGGGTCGTTGCCTCATCGCTGGTAATTGTGGCTATTCTGGGTACTCTTGCGGGTGGTTTAGCGATTTTAGCGCCTATTTTACGTCCGATTGCCGCTAGCGTTGGCTTATCGCGACCAAGCTTAGCAGTTTTAATGCAAGCCGCTGGTGAAGAAGCACTGATTTTGGGACCTTTTGCACCGCCTGTAGTGGCACTGCTTGGGGTAACAGGAATTAGTTATGGTACGATGTTAACTCATGCCTCCTTGCCAATTGTGATGGTTACTTTAATTACGACTTGGATTATGGCATCGCGCTTGCAAAAACAATATCATTATGAGGTATTTCCTCATGATGCTAGTGAAGAACGGTTTGTACCAACTAAACGGCAGAATTTGGCGACGGTTTTTTTTAGCTTGGCATTTATTGCTTGCGTTGCATATGGCTTAATCTTTCAAGCTAAAACCTCATTTGTGATTTTCGTGATGTTATTTTTGGCGATTGCAACCGGTTTGGTGGGCGGATTAAATTTGAAACGTATTTTTGAATTAATCGTTGCGGGTATGCAGAAGAATTTCTATTTATTCTTTATTTTCTTGCTGCTAGGACCAATGTTGGATTTGGTACAAAGTGCAGGTGGGTTTGCCGCATTAATGAAAGTATTTGTGCCGTTGGAACAATTTGGTGGTAAATCTTTACTGACAATTTTAATCGGTTTAACTGGTGCGTTTGGTATGCCAGCAGCATCGGCGGCAGTAATTAAAATGCTGCATGAAATGTTTTCACCTGTGGCAATGGAAATGAGCTTGTCGGTAACGACTTTTGCCTTTAGTATGTTACTCGCCACACGGATTACTAATTTTGCTATTCCTGGCGCCAATATGTTTGCAGCGATGGGATTTGCCGAGAGTCAGAATATCAAAGCGATGATTAAAAATGGTCTAACCGTAACCGTGGTACAGATTGCCTTTTTGGTTATTTATAGTCTGGTGTGGAGTTAATGACGCTCAGTTAATTATCATTTAGTTTGAACCTGCACAAGGTTAAAAACTCTTGGAGCCAATCTAGTTTTGCTGTACTAAGGCATCAAGATTGCTTTGCTATCGAGTTAGAATTATGCTGTATAGATGATATATGTGCAGGTTGAGTTAGCCTATAGATTTTATTTAGTTTTAAGAAATTTTTTCATGCATCCAACCCAAATTGAAATTGATAGCCAGCAATTTAAATTTAATCTAAGCGCGATTCGCCAGCAAATTGGCGCACAGGTTAAATTTTGCTTACCAGTTAAAGCCAATGCTTATGGGCATGGTTTGGTTGGGATAGCTAAATTAGCCGAAGCTTATGTGGATTATTTTGGAGTAGCTTGTTTGGCGGAGGGGGCGCTGTTACGTCAACAAGGAATATCTAAAGCCATCTTAGTTTTTGGTGCCTTTGATGAAGAACAAATCGCAGGGCTAATTGAAAGTAATCTTGAATTAACCATTTCATCACGCTATAAAGCCGAATTGGTTGCCAGCTATTGTCAAAAGCATAACCAAGCTTGTCGAATTCATTTAAAAGTCGATACTGGAATGAATCGAGTTGGTATTCGCGCCAGTAGTTTTTTGCCTTTATTGGAATATGTTTTGGCGCAACCAAGTTTAGAATTGGTTGGGGTTTATTCGCATTTTGCCGCGAGTGATGAACTGGATAATGATTTTACCCTCCAGCAAATTGAGCTGTTTAGTCAAATAGTGGCGCTGGTGAAAGCGAAAAAAGCCGATGTGATTTGTCATCTTGCTAATTCGGGTGGAGTTTGTTACTATCCTGAGAGTTATTTTGATATGGTGCGCCCTGGGTTGCTGAGTTATGGCTATTTTCCAGCGCAAATAATTACCCAAGCACCGTTAAATCAAATTCGTGCGATTCTTAGCTTAGTGACCCGTGTGAGTTATTTCAAGGTGGTTGCTGAAGGTAGTGGGATTAGCTATAATCATCGTTATACCACAGGCGGAGTTTCACGTATAATTACGCTGCCAATTGGTTATGGCGATGGTTATCGGCGCGGGTTATCCAATCTTGGTGAGGTCATTGTGCGTGGGCATAAATATAAGATTGCGGGCTCAATTTGCATGGATATGTTGATGGTTGATCTTGGCGCAACTGGTGAGGCTTATGTTGGTGATCGAGTCATATTAATCGGTAAACAAGGTGTGGAAGAAATTTTAATTAGCCAACTTGCGCTTAAATTAAATAGCATAATTTATGAAGTTTTAGTTGGTTTTAATGCGCGGATTCCGCGCGTAATTATTTAGCTGTTAAAAGGTATTCTTGGAATGTATAGCGAGAAATTTAAATTAAGCATTCGTGATATAAATTATGCCAATCATCTTGATCATTTAGCTTTGCTGAATTATTTGCATGAAACTCGAGTTAGATTTCTACGCAGTCAGGGCTATACTGAACTGGACGTTGATGGGTTAGGCAGTGGATTGGTGGTTGCCGAATTAAATTGTAATTATCGCGCGGAATGTTTTTATGGCGATGAAATTGAGGTTCAATTAAGTTTAGAATTAATCAGTCCAACCCGTCTAGTTTTTCACTACACGTTATATAAAGCTAATCAGGTATTAGTTGCTACGGCGCGCATCCGTGTGGCTTTTTTAAATTTGCAACATAAAGTCATTGCAGTACCCAATTATTTATGTTTATTGGCTGTAGCTACGGATAAAAGCACATAATTAACTGTGCAATGAATAACATTGTATTAAGCAAGTGTTTTTTGCGCAGTTAAATATATAAATAAATCAATTGATTATGTATTTAAATTCAAGTTAACAGCTTATTATTTAATTTAGTGTGATAAAATACATCATATTTCAAAAATTTACAATCTAGGGGAGAATTATATGGCAAATTATGAGTTAATGGCTAATGCAGTTCGAATGTTAGCGGTAGATAGCGTCGAAAAATCAAAATCTGGACATCCTGGTGCTCCTATGGGAATGGCTGAGATGGGTTCCGTTGTTTGGCGCGAACATTTACGGCATAATCCGCTTAATCCAAAATGGTTAAATCGTGATCGTTTTGTCTTAAGTAATGGTCATGCTTCATTGCTGCAATATAGTTTATTACATTTAACTGGTTATGATGTGTCAATTGATGATTTAAAAAACTTTCGTCAATTACATTCACGTACCCCTGGACATCCGGAATATGGTTATACTGCAGGTGTTGAGACTACCACAGGTCCATTAGGACAAGGAATTACGAATGCGGTTGGTATGGCGCTTGCCGAAAAATTAATGGCAGCTGAATTTAATCGTGATGGTTATGCGATTGTGGATCATTATACGTATGCTTTTACTGGTGATGGTTGCTTGATGGAAGGTGTTTCGCACGAGGCGTGTGCTTTGGCTGGAACTTGGGGCTTGGGCAAATTAATTCTATTTTGGGATGATAATGGCATTTCAATTGATGGTGAAGTTGATGGCTGGTTCAATGAAGATGTTAAGCAACGTTTTGAGTCGTATAATTGGCAAGTAATTGACACAATTGATGGACATAATGTTAAAGAGATCAGCAAAGCGATAAAAAAAGCTAAAGCGGTTCATCATAAACCAACTTTGATTATGTGTAAAACGAAAATTGGTAAAGGTTCGCCAAATAAAGGCGGTAAAGAAGATTGCCATGGTGCTCCATTAGGCGCAGCAGAAACCGAGTTAGTGCGTAAAGAATTAAATTGGCCGCATGCAGCGTTTGAAATTCCTGATGAAGTTTATGCTGATTTTGATTGTAAAGGTGATGGTTTACGCGCCGAGAATGAATGGAATATGCGCTTTATGGAATACCAATCGCGTCATCCAGATATGGCCGCTGAGTTAATGCGTCGTCATGAACATGAGTTACCTAAAGATTGGAATAAAATTATCGCTGATGGTGTTAAATTGGTCAATGATAAGCAAGAAACTATTGCTAGTCGCAAAGCTTCGCAAAATGCGATTGAATATTTTGCCAAATTTTTACCTGAATTTATCGGCGGATCTGCCGATTTAACGGGTTCTAATTTGACTAAATGGAGCACAGCGGTCAGCTTAGATAAGAAAAATGATTTTACGGGTAATTATATTTCATACGGCGTACGTGAATTTGGTATGTCAGCGATTATGAATGGTATGTATCTCCATGGTGGTGTGCTACCATTTGGTGGAACGTTTCTGATGTTCTGTGAATATGCGTTAAATGCATTACGTATGGCAAGTTTGATGAAAATTGCGCCAATCTTTGTTTATACGCATGATTCAATTGGTTTGGGTGAAGATGGTCCAACTCATCAGCCGGTTGAACAATTAGCTACTTTACGGGTTATTCCAAATATGAACGTTTGGCGTCCGTGTGATACGGTTGAAACCATGGTTGCATGGGGGCACGCAATCAGTCAGAAAAAAACTCCTTCGTCATTGATTTTCTCACGGCAAAATTTGAAATTCAATCATCGCAGTCACGAACAATTAGATCATATCGCTAAGGGTGGATATATTTTAGTTGATGGTGGTGCTAAACCTGATTTTGCAATTATTGCAACTGGTTCGGAAGTTGAATTGGCGGTTAATGTGGCAAGTAAATTAGCCGAGCAAGGTAAAAAAGTTCGGGTTATTTCAATGCCATCAACCAATGTATTTGATCGCCAAGACGTGGCCTATAAAACTGAAGTTTTAGGTGGTGCTAAGCGCATGGTTGCTATTGAGGCAGGTGTGGCTGAAACGTGGTATAAATATGTCGGTTTGGATGGTGTGATTATATCAATGGATCAATTTGGTGAGTCTGCACCAGCTGGTCAATTATTTGAAGAATTTGGTTTTAGCGTCGATGCAATTTTGGCAAAATTAGCTTAACCAGTAAAAGTGTTATTTAGATTAGTCAAGTGCGTTATGTAAGAGTAATTATTTTGACTAAAGTTTGCAGTGAAATGGTCTGAGGGTTAGCTCTTTAATCGCCTTGCTTTTTATGGTGGTTAAGAGTATAATCATTAACGTATTTAATTTTTAAAAGGTGTCAATTATGTCAAAAATTAGAATTGCAATTAACGGTTATGGTCGAATTGGTCGTAATGTTTTACGTGTGTTATTTGAAAATAAACTTACTAATGAATTTGAAATTGTTGCAGTAAATGACTTGGGATCAGATTTAGAGGTTCAAGCGATTATTACTCAACGAGATACGGTACAAGGTTACTTTAATCATAAAGTTGAAGTTGCTGATGGCGGCTTAACGATTGATGGTACATTTATTCGCTTCTTTGCTGAACGTGATCCTAAGAATTTACCTTGGAAAGATTTAGGTGTTGATGTTGTTATGGAATGTACTGGTGTATTTAACTCAAAAGCAAAATCAATTGCTCATATTGAGGCTGGTGCTAAAAAAGTAGTATTATCAGCTCCTGGTGATAAAGACGTTGATGCAACAGTTGTTTTTGGTGTAAATCAACAAGTTTTAACTAAAGATATGATCGTAGTTTCAAATGCTTCGTGTACAACAAATGCTTTAGCGCCAGTGGCGAAAGTATTAAATGAAGTTATTGGTGTAGAACGTGGTTTAATGACTACTATCCATGCTTTCACGAATGATCAAGTCTTAACTGATATTTACCATAAAGATGCACGTCGTGCGCGTTCTGCCGTTATGTCAATGATTCCTACTAAAACAGGTGCTGCGGCTAATGTTGGTTTGGTTGTTCCTGAGTTAGCTGGTAAATTAGATGGTTTAGCGGTTCGTGTTCCAACTATTAATGTATCATTAGTTGATTTTACGTTCACGTCAAAACGTCCAACATCTAAAGAAGAAGTTAATTCTGCAATGAAAGCGGCTTCTGAAGGTGCTTATGCAGGAATTTTGGCTTATAACACGCAAAAATTAGTGTCAATGGATTTTAACCATACTAATGTTTCTTCTACTTTTGATTCAACTCAAACGCGCGTAGATGGTAATTTAGTTAAAATTTTTGCTTGGTATGATAATGAATGGGGTTTCTCAAATCGTATGTTTGATACGGCTAGAGCTTTAGTTAACGCAAAGTAAACTTTATTTAGATTTCCGGGGAAGCAATGTTTAAAAGACTGTTTGGTTTTTTTTCAAGTAGCATTGCCATTGATCTAGGAACAGCAAATACTCTTGTCTATATGCAAGGCAAGGGTATTATTCTTGATGAGCCATCGATGGTGGCTTTAGCTGTTGATAGAAGTGGCATGGGCAAAAGAATTTTGGCGGTTGGTCAAGAAGCTAAGATTATGCTGGGTAAAAC
>DPRZ01000278.1 GCA_003538525.1 Neisseriales bacterium | reverse complement strand
GTAATTAAGTATCTCGTGCAACATCCTCAAATTAAAGCCGTTTATCATCCCTTAACTTATACCAGTGCGCAACAAGCGCTTTATTTACAGCAAGCTAGCGGTTTTGGTGGTTTATTCTCCATTCAACTAACGACCAATAAAACCTCCGAAATTCGCCAATTCATCAATAGCCTAAAAACTTTTCATATTGCGGTTAGCTGGGGCGGCTTTGAAAGCCTCGTCATGGTACAAAATATTAATGAATTACGTCAGGATACAAGTGAGAAGGTAGTAATTCGTCTGTCACTGGGTTTACTTGATGCAAGTAGCATTATTCATGATCTCGAACAAGCTTTACATTCGATTGGAGCATGTCATGCGTAAATTTATTTCAATGGATTTTTTCCAAAATTTGGGTAAAGCCTTCATGTTACCCGTTGCCCTACTCTCTGCACTTGGCATGTTATTGGGGATTGGTTCGGCCTTAAGTACTCCCCAATTATTAGAACTACTACCGTGGTTAAAAAATCCCTTAATTGTCTTCCTTGCGCGCTATATGAGTACAATTGGTGCCTTTGGTTTTCAAAATTTACCAACTTTATTTGCCATTGCAATTCCAATTGCATTAGTCAAAACCGAAAAAGGGGTGGCTGGCTTTGCTGGTTTTGTTGGTTTCTATATCATGCACAGCGCGGCAAATTTTATGCTAATCGACCTGAATTTACTCGCGGCGAGTCAAGATTTAGTCAGTCATGGGCAAACTATGATTTTTGGTATCCAAAGTATTGATCTGGGCGTACTTGGCGGGATTATTTCGGGAATAATCGTTGCCAAATTGCATCAACGTTTCTATAATATTCAATTACCTGATGCCTTATCCTTCTTTTCTGGTGCGCGTTTTGTACCCATTATTACCACCGTGGTAATGAGTTTAGTCGGCTTAGTCTTGCCTTTAACTTGGCCGTGGGTTGCAGGGTTAATTAATAGTGCAGGACACTCGCTGGTCTCAACGGGGATTTTCGCACCGTTTTTCTTTGGTATGGGCGAACGGTTATTACTGCCATTTGGTCTGCACCATATTTTGGTCGCGCTAATTCGCTTCACTCCAGCTGGTGGTGAAATGTTAGTTAATGGACATATGGTATATGGAGCGTTAAACATCTTCTACGCTCAATTAGCCGATCCATTAACCCAAAATTTCAATGGACAAGCCACGCAATTTTTATCGCAAGGTAAAATGCCCACCTTTTTATTTGGGCTACCTGGCGCAGCACTAGCCATCTATCATTGCGCAAAACCCGAAAATCGACCACAAATTAAAGGGGTTTTAATTAGTGGCGTAATTGCCTGCGTAATTGCAGGGATAACCGAACCATTAGAGTTTTTATTTCTGTTTACCGCACCGTATTTATATTTAATTCATGCCATTTATACTGGATTAGGCTTCATGTTGGTTGCGATGCTGCATGTAACCATTGGTAATACCGACGGTAATTTAATTGATTTATTGGTGTTTGGGATTTTACAAGGCAATAAAACCAAATGGTATTTAATTTTACCAGTTGGTTTGGTTTGGTTCAGTTTATACTATTTTACGTTTAAATTAGTAATTCTCAAATTTAACCTACATACTCCAGGGCGTCAAGAAAGCGATGCTAACGCTACTGAAAGTAATAAAATCATTCTCAGCAAAAATGATCGCGCACAGGCAATTTTAGCCGCATTAGGCGGAGCTGAAAATATTTTATCCTTAGATAATTGCATCACCCGTCTAAGAATTGTTGTCAAAGATATGAGTCTAATTGATGAAGCCAAAATTAAAGTAACTGGCTCGCTCGGAATTATTAAACTGGATGCAGCAAATTTACAAATCGTTTATGGTGTTCAAGTTCATTTAATTAAAGCCGAAGTTGAAAAGCTGTTATAAGTTGTTATAGCTTTTAAAAGCATAATGCCCGATTAAACTACTTTATCGGGCATTAAACTAAACCAGAGCTGAATTAATTATTCGAAGACACTATCATCAAAGCCAATTAACCACGTGGCAATAAATCCACCGACATAAGCAATTAAAATGGCCGCCAAATACATTAGCATACCGTTATGAATTAAAAGCGTTAATGGTAAACCAGAAATGCCCAAACCCGTCGCCCCCAGTTTAAAGGTTGCCACAAAAGCGCCCCCTAGACCACCACCAATACACGCCGCAATAAATGGACGAAATAACGGTAAGGTTACGCCATAAATTAACGGTTCACCAACTCCAAGAAAGCCAACCACAATTCCTGATTTAATAATGTGCTTGAGTTTTTCATTTTTGGTTTTCATCCACACCGCCAAAGCCGCACCAACTTGTCCTGCACCTGCCATCGCCAAAATTGGCAACAACACCGTTGAACCAGTTGTCTTAATTAATTCCGCATGAATTGGTGTTAAGCCCTGATGTAAACCAGTCATCACCAACGGCAAAAACGCAGCGCTTAAAATAAAGCCAACCACAGGTCCACCATGATCAACGGCTAATTTTGAACCATTGGTAATTGCATCTGAAATTATGCCACCAATTGGTTGTAAGATAAAGATCGCTAAAAATCCAGCAATTAATAACACCAAGGTTGGTGTCACAAATAAATCCAACGACACAGGAATTATTTTACGCAGACGCTTTTCTAACCAGGCGGCAAAAATACACACAAACAAAACCGCGATAATCCCGCCACGTCCAGGCACCGCATGTTCACCAAAAATAGTTAATTTAGCTAAATCAGGCATGGTTAAAACCGCCGCCAAAACCCCACCTAAAATTGGCGTGCCACCAAATTCTTTCGAAGCATTTAAACCCGCAAATAAAGCCAAACCAAAAGTAATTCCGCCACCAAGTAATTTTAAAATAATTCCAATCGTGCTTTGGTCAAACGCTACCCCACCGAGCATTTCAGGAGTTAGCGTTTTTGCCAAAATATTAACTATCCCCAAAATTAAACCACAACCAATAAAGGCTGGAATCATCGGAATAAAAATATTTGCCAACTTTTTCAAGAAAAGTTTAAATGGCGTGGCATTCTTTTGTTTTAATTGCTCTTTGATATCCTTAGATGAAGTCGCACTCTTTTGCGAGCCAGCTGCAATTGAGGTGCTAGTTGTCACCTCAGCATTAAACAATAACATAAATTGTTCATAGACCTGATTTACCTTACCTGGTCCAATTATAATTTGAATCTGATCTGGCGTATCAACTACCCCTAAAACGCCAGTAATGGCTTTTAATTTAGCCAAATCAAATTTACGCTTATCGTTAATCGTTACT
Source organism: Neisseriales bacterium (assembly GCA_003538525.1). GTDB lineage: Bacteria > Pseudomonadota > Gammaproteobacteria > Burkholderiales > UBA11063 > Aquella. Next base: position 1,498 of record DPRZ01000278.1, on the reverse strand, counting down.
CGTAAACGTGTCATACAGGTTGCAACCGCTGTAATTCCACACGGTGCTAGCTCAGCATAAATTTGTTGAGCAATTAATAATGGATTAAAACTCATGAGAAAGATCCTTATTTAGTGGTTGAAAAAGATTGTGTTTCAGGTAAGGCTTGGTAAATTAAATCAATAATTGGTGCATATTTGCCTGTTGCAAACCCATCACCAGCAAATTGTCCATTGCGATAAGGGCTATGTTTTTTATTTGTCAAAAGTACGATAATTAAATTATATTTCGGATCAATCAGCGTAACCGTTCCCGTCCAACCAGTATGTCCATAGGCTAAATTACTCGCATAGTGCCCAAATGGCGCATAACTATGCTTAGCACCAGACCGCCGCCAGCCTAGAGCATAACTATCATCACTCTTGAGTGGTGCAATGAATTGCGACTCAACCGCAGATTTCCAATAGGTTTTACCCGCATAACTACCATTATTTAAGGCTAATTGAGTTAATACCGCCATATCACCAAGATTGGAAAATAATCCCGCATGCCCAGATATACCACTCATTGAATAAAAAGCTTTTTCATCATGTACTTGGCATTGCAGGGGTTTAGTGCGAATATTTGGAAAATTAACCGTGCCACCACGGGTATTTCCCATAACTTCGGTTGCAGCACAATCTGCAGATTCATAGCCATGATTCAGCGGATTAAACCAGGTTGATTTTAAATTCAAGGGTTGATAAAGGTTTTTTTCTACATAGCTATCCAAGCTTAGCACACTAATCTTCTCAACAATCAAACCTAATAACATAAAATCTACATCACTGTAATTGGGCTTACCACCACGAACATCAGCAAATGGCAACTTGGTGTAGAGAATTGATTCCGTCATGTTGCGATTTTGTGAATATAAACCCGCACCATAATGCGCAACAGAGGAAGGATTAAAAAATTGTGGATCAGGCATATAACCAGCGCTATGTGTCAATAAATCGCGCACCGTACGGGTTTCACGACACTGATCATTTAAATCACAGCCAGTATATTCTGGAATATATACATGAATTGGTTTATCCAGATTCAGCTTGCCCTCTGAGACTAACTGCATAATTGCAAAATTAGTTGCATACATTTTGGTATTTGAAGCTAAGTCAAATAAACTACTGCAACTAAGCAAACGTGGTTTAGCTAAAGGTTGCAAGCTCTGCGGGTCAAATTTTAGGCTATAACCATAGACGGTTTGTTTAACAACTTTGCCATCTTTAATAATCAATAATCCAGCACCTGGAAATCCATTCTGAATGTCTTGATTAATTTGTTTATCAACTAAGGCTAATTTAGCTGAATCAAAACCATTTGCTGCTGGAGTTCCTGTAGTTAAACCCGACTCATTCATATTCGAAAAATAATTACACTCGGTTTGAGCAAAAGAAACGGCTGGTATTAATCCCATTATTAAAATTTTTAAACCTCGAGAACCATACATATGAATTACTCACAAAAAATTAGAGCCCTT
>DPRZ01000263.1 GCA_003538525.1 Neisseriales bacterium | reverse complement strand
CTTTACCTTGAAACATAAGGGGCGTTATTCTTTGCGCTTGGCGCATAATAATCAATGGGGTCCGGGAAATGTTTCAGCTTTACCACAAAGTTGGTTTATTATTGCCGATGATAAAGTTAAAAATGGTGTGCCGCGAATTTATACAATTAATACAGAATTGAATCAATATAACTTATTGGGCTATGATCAAAATCAAATTGATGAGCAATTAACTAAATACATTACCGCTAATTGGCAAAATAGTATGCCTGTGCCAAGTAACCTAATTAATATTATACCTAGCCCAGTTAGCGTAACTCAATCTAATCTCGGTGATTACACGTTACCAACCAAGACCGTAACGATTCATAATCAATTAAATGCGGATAATACAGTTGCAACTTATTGGTCGGCAATTATAAAAAAGGATTGGCAAATTAGCAAGAAAGTTTTAGTTGATAATGATGCCAATGCAAATGATGGAATTATCATTACTCCAATTAGTGACCCTAAAGCGATTAATAATAATCCTGAAGGTTATCGCTTAACAATTAGTAGCAATGGTATTTTGATTGAAACCTTGACTGAAGCTGGGGCATATTATGCGTTGCAAACCCTGCGCCAGTTATGGAGTCAAAATCCACAAAATCTACCGAGTTTAAGTATCACCGATTACCCGCGCTTTAAATATCGTGGGGTTTTATTGGACACGGCGCGCCATTATTTTACACCGAGTGAAATTGATAAATTAATCGACGTGATGGCTAGTCAAAAATTAAATACCTTACATATTCATTTTTCTGATGATGAGGCTTTCCGTTTAGCTTTACCCGATTATCCAACTTTAGCAACGGTTGCAAGTACTCGTGGGTTAGGGCAGCTAGTTGGACCAAATATGTTATTACAAAATAATTTAGATACAACTAACATGAGTCAACCGGTCTATCCTGTAGCGAATAGCGCCTATAGTGGCAGTTACTCACCAGCGGATATTAAGGCAATTGTTGCTTATGCCAATGCAAATCAAATTAGTGTGATTCCTGAAATTGATTTACCTGGTCATGCGCGGGCATTAATAAAAGCACTTCCTGATGTTATGGTCGATCCGAATGATAATTCTCAATTTGTCTCAGTGCAAGGTTACACCGATGATGTTTTACCCGTGTGTACTTATGGTACTGATATTACGGTTGGTAGTCAATTTACACCGACGATTAATAACATCGTAAATAGTGTAGCAAATTTATTTAATCAGCAAACCTCAATGTACGCAGTGAGTAATGAAGTAAGTGTCGGTGGCGATGAAGTGAGTTCGCATGCATGGACTAATGATACTAGCTGTCGTAATGAATGGAGTGGCTTATCGGCTTTGGCAAAATCACATTTATTCTTCCAAAAATTAGCGTTGGCTAATAATAATTTAATCTTCTCGGGCTGGCAACAAGCCGTGCAAACTGATGGAGCTGAGTTGGGCAAAAATATTATTCCAGTTACACAGGCTGGGCATGTTTGGGTTTGGAATCCATCCGCTGATGGTGTTAAACAAGCGGTTACATTGGCGAATAATAATTACCCAACGGTTTTGGCGTATGCGGATAAAGCTTATTTTGATTTGGCTTATACGCCAAGTATGTACGAACCTGGCTTTGCTTGGGCTGCGCCAAATTTAGACACCTATAGCGCTTTGAGTATGGCTCAATTGGCGGGTAAAACCCAGGCGCTAAGTAAGCAGCCACAGAATATTCTTGGAATTGAGGGCACGCTGTGGTCAGAAAATTTACCCAGCTTTGATCATTTAATGTATTCAGCATTGCCAAAAATGCCAGCTCTAGCTGAAGCAGCATGGTCACCAAATTATGTTACCACCGATAAGCAACAGCTTAATTGGCAAAGTTTAGCGACTCGCTTAGGTTGTGGTGAAACTGGATTTTTAGCCTACCTTAATAAACTCTATGGGGTAAATTATCGGGGTTATCCAAATGGGATTAGTAAAGAAATTCCAGATGGAAATTCATTATGTCCAGAAAAGTCTGCGCTGACACCACCAAATTTATAATTGTCGCATATTAAAGTTCACCTGTTGGGTGGACTTTTTTTATTCAACATCTGTAAGAGGATTTAGAAAGATGCATTCTAGCTGGGTAAAATGAATATAATTATGTACTTGACTGCTTTTGGCAGAGTTTTTAAATTAAACTGAGGCATAAATAAGCATGGTTTGTGTTATGTAGTTTACGTTATTTGTCATGCTGATATGATGAAATTTGATAATTTAAATCAATTTAGAGCTTCGAATTCCTATAGTTAACGTATTTATTAAAGAATAAAATTATGAATAAATCTAAAACATTACTGACGGCTGCGGTAGTCGCAACATTATCTACTTTACCAACGTTAGCGGTTGCGGCGTCCTCGCCAGCTCCAACAGCAACTAGCCAAGCGACAAATAATTGTTGCCATGCTAAAAAATCTAAAAATGCAAGTGCAACTACTCATAAAGCACCAGCTAAAAAAACTAATCCAGTAACTGCAACAAATTAATTACTAGCAATTATTTTTTAGCAAAAAATGTTACCACCACTAAATGGCTTTGGGCTTAAACTTCGGCATGAGCATTACCAAGAAATTTTAATTAATCCACCGCAGCTTGATTGGTTCGAAATCTTGAGTGAAGATTATCTGAATGTTGGTGGCAATAATCGCTATTATTTAGAGCAAATTAGTCAACGTTTTCCAATAGCAATGCATGGTGTGTCTTTATCTTTGGGTGGCTGCGATACTTTGGATTTAAACTATTTGACGGATATCAAACAGCTCGCTAGTGATATTAATGCGGTGCATATTTCTGATCATCTGTGTTGGACGACACACAATCAATTAAATAGTCATGATTTATTGCCCATGCCATACACCGCCGAAGCGGTGCAACATATTGCTAAACGAATTTGCCAGACGCAGGATTTTCTGGAACAAGCGATTCTAGTTGAAAATGTTTCGAGTTATTTGAATTATAGTAGTTCTGAATTAAGTGAGTGGGAATTTATCAATGCGATTTTGGCCGAGAGTAATTGTTTGTTGCTACTCGATATCAATAACGTTTATGTTAATAGTGTAAATTATGATTTTGATCCATTGGATTATATTCGTGGCTTAGACTTAAGTAAGGTTGCGCAAATTCATTTAGCAGGGCATACGCAACAAGGGAAATACCTAATTGACACACATGATGCACCAGTTAGTCAAGCGGTGTGGCAGCTTTATCAAAGTACTTTGCAATTGTTGGGACGAGTTCCGCCAGTATTATTGGAGCGTGATGATAATATTCCAACATTGGCTGAATTGGTTGCAGAATTGGACATTGCGCGAAGTTTAATCCGTGGGTAAATTAAAGCAGCTGCAGAATATTTTTCTGCAATCGTTACTTGAGCCAAATTTAGCGCTAATCGATGCAATTGACGGTACTCAAGCTGAAAAACTTGAGCGTTTAACAATTTATCAGGATGGCTATTTTTATCGTTTGTACAATGCACTGGTTGATAATTTTTCATTGCTTGCCTCAATCATGTACGAGGATGAATTTAGTCAATTAATTACGGCATATATTCGTAACTATCCATCACATGAGCGTGGACTGCAATTTTTCGGTCAGCAATTACCCAGCTTTATCCGTTCATATCACCTGAATAATGAATTTCCGTATTTATTCGAAGTCGCTGCATTAGATGTGGCATTGTTAAGCGCAAGTCTTGCTGCTAATCAATCGGTTTGGCAATTTGAATCATTAACTAGATTAACTGAGCAGCAATTAGAGCAATTAAACTTACAATTCGCGGCTAATGTCACCTGCTTGGAGTTTAAGTACAACATTATTGAATTATGGAGTTCTGGGCAGCTAAATACGCTTGATCCTGTTAATCTAGATTCTACACAGACAATATTGATTTGGCGCAAAGGCTTGGTTAATCAATATAGAGTTATAAGTAATGATCTAGAGCAACAGGTGTTGAAATTTGTATTGGCTGGTGTAAATTTTAATGCCTTTTGTGAATACTTGAATGTCAATTTGGCTGCGCATGAAGAGAAAATTGGCTTAATTTTACAGCAATGGGTAAGTGATGAATTATTATTGAATGATGTAAAACTTACTAACTATTAAAGCAACAAGAATTGCCTAAGTCCTTACTCCTGATACTTAAAATCAGGGGGTAAGGACTTTGGTTTATAGATTCAACTTTATATTTCTATTGTAACGGCTGGATATTCTTCCACATAGCTTTCACCATATACGCCATAGTATCTAACTTTTCGTGCTGTGAAATCGACATCATAGCCAATTACGCCAGCTTCCCAGCTTGCTTGAAGAAATTCAGGAAAGGTGCTGTGAGCTGCTTGGTCATTTCTAATTGCTAAAATTAAGGCTTCTTGATTAAATTGCGGAATTAGATAGTTACCAGTAATTAACGGAGTTCCTTGCTGGACAACGGCTTCATGATTATTCATTAGGTAAATTGATTGACAAGATGGCAGCGACCAGCGATTAATTAGTGCTCCAGCTTGTCTAAGTACTTCTGCCAGTACAGGGAATCCAGCGCTTAGGGGGCGAATTGACATGGCTAGTTTTTGAGCTTCAGTGAGTTTATTAAGAATATCGTTCATTTAAAAGTCCTTTTAGGCGAAAATTAATTTTAAGTTTGAATTATATAGCCTGATGGCTATGACGCTTAGCATAACCAAGACCAATCGCACACACAATTATGATTACAAACATGTAGATTAGTGGGGTGGCATAAATTCCATAATCCGCTTTAATGCCGCTACTAATAATAATTGGTGCCATGCCGCCAAAGATCGTAAAGCCGATGTTGTAACACATTGCTACGCCAGTTAAGCGAATTTTGGCTGGGAAGAGGCAAGTTACTAAATATGGAATAATCATCGCTGCTGCACCCTCAAGAGTTGCTAAAATTATCGTTCCAGCGGCATAAAATTGCAGGCTAATTAGCCAATAGCTAAATGGGATTAGAATTACGCATGCAATCAATAAATTGCGTAGAATTATATACGGCGAGGTGGTATTTGCCACTTTTCCTAAAATGTAGATCATTAAGACATTACTTAACATCGCAAAAGTCATAATTAAGCTAATTGTTCTATTTTCAACTTTAAGGATATTATGTAAATAAGTTGGCATAAAAATAATTGCTACTACGACTAAGCCAGACATAATTGCGGTAGTCGCAATTCCAGCAATCATTTGCGGAAGATTGTGCTTAAACAGAAATCCGAGAGGGAATTCTGGTTTATCTTCAATACGTTGAAAGGCTGCAGTTTCATGTAAGGTTTGGCGAATTTTATAGCTGATTAAACAAATTACCCCACCCAAGATAAACGGAATGCGCCAGCCATAACTGGTTAACTCTGCTGGGGTAAAGGCAAAATTGAGCAATTGATTTATTAAACTACCCAATAATAAGCCTGAGTTTACGCCAACCATGGTGATTCCAAAACCACTACCGCGCTTGTTGGGCATGCTTTCGCTAATATAAACATAGGTACTTGGAAGTTCACCACCGAGGGCTAATCCTTGCAGTAAGCGAAAAACTACTAAGCCAATCGGAGCAATTACGCCAATTTGCTGGTAAGTTGGGAGTAATCCAATTCCTAATGACGAGATCCCCATTAAAATGATGGTAATTACGAGAACTTTTTTGCGACCATGTTCATCACCAATATGGCTAAACAGCATGCCACCAATTGGGCGCGATAAATAACCAAGTACAAACACGACATAGCTTTCGATTATTGAGAGCAGTTGATTGTTACTGGGGAAAAATTGATGCGCAAAGTAAACTGAGAACATTCCATAAATAATAAAGTCGTAAAATTCTAGCATTCCGCCTAATGCGGCGAGTCCGACGATTTTACGTTCTTGAGCGTTAAGGCGAAATTGATTTGACATGGCAGTTAGCTCCCAAAAGTGACCGAATTATAGCAAAAATACCGCAGAATAAAACATTATTGCAAATGTGTTTAAATTGAATAATTAAACTAAGGTCATCAAGTTTAAATATTTATAGCGCTTACTTAGAAACACACAGTTTGTAACTGTTTAAACT
>DPRZ01000019.1 GCA_003538525.1 Neisseriales bacterium | reverse complement strand
ACCTCAGTAATTCCACCTACCGCGCCACGTAAAACCTCATCGGCTGCAGCAAAAGCATCGCGCATTGAAACATCTTCATCCAACTCGGTCATTAACTTTTCATTTGGAATCACAATTAAAGAATCGACAAATTTACGCATTTCAGTAATGCCTTCATCGGCAATTTTACGGCGCTTTTCACCCTCGTATTGAAACGGGCGAGTAACCACCCCAACAGTTAGAATATTCAAACTCCGTGCAATATCCGCAATCACAGGTGCAGCACCAGTGCCTGTACCACCACCCATACCTGATGCAATAAATAGCATATCAGTACCTTTTAGCAGTGCGGCTAATTTTTCACGGTCTTCCATCGCAGCTTTCTTTCCAACTTCAGGAACGCTACCAGCGCCTAAACCACGTGTCAAGCTATGCCCAAGTTGAATCAAATGGTGCGCTTGATTACGGCTCAAAGCCTTGGCATCGGTATTAGCACAAATATATTCAACGTGCTTAACACCACTACGCATCATGTTATCCACCGCATTACAACCACCGCCACCAACTCCGATAACTTTAATAACTTCACCTTCATGAGTCATAACTTCACCAAGGTTATAACTATTTTCGCTACCTGAAACTTCAAAGAAATGACTCATTCTTAACCCTTTACATGTTCTTGAAAAAATTTTTTATTTTACTTAATGTTGAATTATGCTCTGCAACAAATTTAAATTCGTCGGCATACTTATTATATAACATAAACTCATTTGCGAAATATAAAGCACCAATGGCAGTGCTAAACTTTGGATTACACACAATATCCGCAAACTCACCCTCATAACGAGGAACTCCAATACTAACCTTGATATCAAAAAATTTACTAGCAAATTCTTTTAGATTAGTTAACAACGCCCCACCACCTGTAATAACCAATCCAGAATCAATTATATCATATAGCTGATTATTGTCTAATTGCGTTTTAACAATCTGTAAAATATCCTTCATCCGCTCTGAAATAACATCATTCAGTAACTTACGTGAAATTAAAACACTTTCACCACGATGGTCAATTAAATTAATTCCCTCATTCGTCGATTTTACCGCATGATAATTACAACTACCGTGAGTTAATTTTAAATCCTCGGCTAAATTACGTGCAACTTTAAGCACGCTTGCAATATCTCGAGTAATATCTTCACCACCAATTGGAATAGACACCATATAACGCACAAACCCAGCTTGATAAACAACAACATCCGTTGTACCTGCACCGATATCAATTAAGCAACAGCCAAGCTCTTTTTCATCATCATTTAAAACCGCCAAGGCCGATAAAATTGGCGCAGGAACAATTTTGGCAACTTCAAATGAGCTATAGCGGATGCTCTTTTTTAAGTTTGCCAATGGAATTTTACCACTCAAAAATAGATTCACATTAGACTCAACCGTTTTACAACTTAATTCCAGCGGGTTAAGTGTTAAATGCTCACCATCAACTAAATACTCTTGAACTTCATAATCAATGATGTCATAACTATTTGGGATATCTACGCGTTTAGCATCTTCTACCAACAAACGAATAATTTCCGCATTAACTGGTAAACTACCCATTTCTTGCAAACTTTGAGAATTGAGGCTGCGCAAATGGTTACCAGCAATATTAGTTATTAGCGAACCAGTGGAACAATCTGCATTAATTTGTGCTTCATGGAGTGTCTGAGCAATTTTCTGACCAGTGCGTTCAATATCACAAATTAGACCATTACTCATCATCGTAAAATCATTATTACGCTTTGAATTAACAAAATAATAACTACTAATACCCAAAATAGCTACCCGTTCACCCAAAGAACCAACTAGTGAGACTATTTTAGAACTACCGACATCCAAGGCAAAAATTAGTTTCCCGCTCATTCCCATACTTTCTTTTATTTTTATAATTTAGAGTTGATCGCTAAAGCGTTCTTATAACAAAAGTTAATGCTATTTAAATTTGGGTTTAGTTGGTAAAGCTTATCCCAATCTTGATTTAATAACGCTAATTTTGAACTTAAGTTTTCATCACAAATTGTAACTGTTAAATTTTTTGTCGTCACGAAGCGCGCAATTTTAGGATTATCTAACCACAGCTTAACCATGCTATCATTATGTTGCAGTAAAACCGTTTGAATCTGTTGATATTTAGCCAACGCCACGCCTGCAGCACTTGGTTCAACATAAAACGTTGGTAAGCTTATACTATCATCTGCTCCTCCAAATACTTCGCCACTCTTGGCCAAAAGCGCATCGTCACCAATTCGCGCAATAACATTATATTCTTCTAGCGTAACTACAATGGTATGCGGAAAGTCACGTTGCAACGAGACCTTTCGCACCCAAGGCAAAGCCTGAAACTCATCTTTTAATTCCGCAATATCCAAAGTAAAAAAAGTTCCATGCAATTTATTATGTGCTATATATGATAATTGTACAGGTGTTACATGCTCAATATTACCAGTAATTACAATTTTTTCAACCGTGAACCAATGCTTAACCGTGTATAACCCACCACAAAAAAGCAAGATCATGACACTTAAAAAATTAATTAAATAAGCTAAACGATTATTGCGCTTAATATTATCAAAAGCAAGGTAACTTAATTTACTTACCAAGTCCAGCTCCGTCAAGGATTAATAAACACAGTTGGTCAAAATCAATTCCCACCGCCGCCGCGGCCTGTGGCACTAAGCTATGTCCAGTCATACCTGGCAAAGTATTAATTTCTAAAAAAACTATTTGGTTGTCTTGCGTTAACATAAAATCTAAACGCGTAACACCACTTGCGCCAATTCCATGATAACCAATTAAAGCTAAACGCTCAACTTCTGCTTGTAGCGAGCCAAGGTCATATGGACAAATATATTTAGTTTCATCACTATAATATTTATTTTCAAAATCATATTCGCCTTGTGGTGCTTCAATCTTAATAATCGGAAAAACTTTACCATCTATAATCGTAAGCGTAAATTCGGGTCCAATCACCATTTCTTCAATCAAAATTTTATTTGATGCGGCAAAGGCATAATTAATCGCAGCCACTAAATCCTCAATTTGATAAACTTTTTTTAAACCCAAAGTTGAACCATCATCAGCAGGTTTCACAACCACAGGTAAATTTACACCTAACTTAAATTCGGCAACATTATAATTAGCTTTTTCAACAAATTGTGATTTTGCAACAGGTACGCCTAGGGTTTGCCAAATAAGTTTAGTCCGATATTTATCCATTCCAATACTACTAGCCATCACGCCAGAACCAGTATAAGGGATTCCTAGATATTCCATCGCACCTTGTAATTTACCATCTTCACCATTTTTGCCATGAATAATTAGAATCGCACGTTCACAACCATAGTTAACTAAATTAGCAAGCGGTTCAAGCGATGGATCAAAGCTAAATGCATCGACACCACTTTTAAACAGTGATTTTAAGATGGCATTACCACTCATTAATGAAACTTCACGTTCAGTAGTCTTTCCACCCATCACCACCGCAACTTTACCGTATTTCTTGCTTAATTCCATTTTTATCTCGCTTTATAAATTAACTTAGTCATTGTTAAGCATTGCTGGTAATTTACCAACACTACCCGCCCCCATGGTTACCACTAGATCGTCTTGCTGTAAAATATTAAATAATTTACGTTTTGCATCCACTATGTCTTCAGCAAAAATAGCATTCTCATTACCCTGTAAGCGAATTGCCCGCACTAAAGCTCGACCATCGGCTAAGGCGATAGGTTTTTCACCTGCTGGATAAACTTCAGTGATAATTAACTGATCAACATCTGATAACACCGAGACAAAATCATCAAATAAATCGCGCGTGCGTGTATAACGATGCGGTTGAAAAATTAAGACCATACGTTTTTCAGGATAAGCCCCACGTAAAGCACTTAAGGTCGCTTTAAGCTCAACTGGGTGATGACCGTAATCATCAATTAATAGCGCAGTTTTCCCAGCATGTTGAATTTCTGGATAATGTTGGCAGCGGCGACCAACACCATGAAAATTAGCTAATCCACGTGCGATATCTTCAATTTTTCCATCACACTCCAGCGCCACGGCAATTACTGATAAGGAATTCAGTACATTGTGCACACCAGGCATATTTACTACAATCGGATAAATTAGATTCAGCCATTTAACATGCACGTTATAACTCATGCTACCACCTACAGCAACAACCTCAGTCGCGTAAATATCAAATTTATCGCTTAAGCCATAGGTTGTCGTTGGTCGGTTAATTGATGGAATAATTTCCTGGAGGCGTTTATCTTCGCCACAAACAATTGCGCGCCCATAGAAAGGCAAATTATGTAGAAATTGAATAAACGCTTGTTTCAACTTATTTTCGTCATGTTCATAGGTATCCATATGATCCAAGTCAATATTCGTAACCACCGAAATCATGGGATTAAGAAACAAAAACGAAGCATCTGACTCATCGGCTTCGGCAAGCAAATACTCACCCTCACCAAGTTTAGCATTCGAACCAGTCGTGGCTAACTTACCACCAATAATAAAGGTTGGATCAAGCCCGCATTCTTTTAAAACTTCTGCAGCTAAACTAGTGGTTGTGGTTTTACCGTGAGTTCCAGCAATTGCAATCCCATATTTAAAGCGCATTAATTCTGCCAACATCCGTGCACGAGGGACAATTGGAATATGATGCTCAATACCATATTGAATTTCTGGATTGGTTTTATCAATTGCCGTTGAGGTAACTATCACATCAGCGGCACCAACGTTACTCGCTGCATGGCCAATTTCAACGCGAATGCCAACCTTAGTTAAACGCTCAGTATTATAACTTTGCCCAGCATCAGATCCAGATACAACATAACCGAGATTATGTAAAACCTCGGCAATCCCAGACATTCCAACGCCACCAATTCCAATAAAGTGAATTTGCTTTACTTTATGCTTCATTTCTTTGCTCTCTCATCCATGAATTATTCTTGTAGCACATCGACACCAGCAGGCGGTGTAAACGTATAGTCACTCGCAGGAATAGCTACCCCAGTTTGCAAATTGCTAAAGCTAATGCTGGTTTTATTCCCAAAGCTATCGGTAAATTGCATCTGACTTAATTTGCCTTGTTTATCAAAGCCCATTAACACCACTTGAAAACCATTGTTATCATTTTTAATTTTAGGATCAATCCGCACCCAATTTAATCCAGCGGCCTTAGTCGCAACATCGCTAACTTTATATGCACTTTGTAAATCATTCGCCCCAGCCAACACTGCTGCTGGAGATTTATCAATCGATTTACCCAACTGACGAATAGTTACTTGCTGCAAGGGTTTATCATACAGATAAATTTGCTTCGCATCACTAACGATCAATTGCTGATCTTGGGTATATTCCCAGCGAAACTTATTTGGACGCGAAATTTCCATAGTGCCTAGCGTGGTACGTGATTTTTTACCAGTTACAATAGTTTGGCTAAAGTCAGCTTTAATTGTTTTGGCATTCGCCAAAAAATTAGTCAAAACTGCAGAATCAGCATGAGCAACGCTAGTTAAATACGCTGCAACAATTAGAATTATTTTTTTCATTTTAGGCATTCAAAAATTCTGGTTTTGGTTGACGACTAAGTAAACCAAATACTTCTTGTTTAATTTCAGCATGTTCATAGATAATTCGATAAACACTGGCGACAATCGGCATCTCAATTTTTAATATTTGGGCTTTTAAATAAATTTCACGCGCTGTTGAAACACCTTCGGCCACGTGCCCCAAATTCTTAACAATCTCTTCAATGCTTCGCCCTAATGCAAGCTCCTGACCAACGGTACGATTACGCGATAAATCTCCAGTACAGGTCAAAATTAAATCACCAATCCCCGTTAGACCATAAATAGTTTCACGCTTACCGCCCAACGCAAGAACCAAACTAGCTAACTCATTTAAGCTGCGCGTAATTAACGCCGCGCGCGCATTATAACCGAGTTGCAGTCCATCTGAAATACCCACCGCAATCGCTAAGACATTCTTAACTGCAGCACCAACTTCACTCCCAACCACATCATCATGAGCATAAATCCGGAAATTAGGAATATCTTGAAGTTTTTCCATCCAGCTTACCGCAAAATCCAATTCTGGCGCAACTAAGCTAATTGCTGTCGGTAAACCCTGCGCCACTTCTTTAGCAAATGATGGACCAATTAATAAACCGTAACGTTTAAATCCTGGCAATTCTTGTTCAATTATTTGATGCGGTAATAAACCAGTATGCGCCTCAAAGCCTTTACTAACTAAGAGCAAATCAGGGATTTTTGCGCTAATTGTTTTAATTTGACGTAAAACCTGACGGATCGCATTTAAGGGTGTTGCAATAATTATTAAATTTGCACTTAGGCACTGGTCTAAATCAGAGCTAAAGCTCACATTATTAGCAAAGCCAATCTCTGCTGGTAAATAGTTGGGATTATTGCGGGTAGCACTCATAAATTGCGCATGTTCGATTTGGTGTGACCAAATAGTTACATCTGCGACTTTGCTACACGCAATGGCAAGAGCTGAACCCCAAGATCCAGCTCCCAATATATTAATTTGCATAATATCTTTTAGTATAAATTAATTAACAGTTTCACTTGCCGTTGCTAATTGTGCTTGTTTTTGTTGATACAAAAATGCAAAATTAATCGGAGCTAAAACAACTGGTAAGAATCCTGCACGCGTAGTTAAATCGGTAACCGCTTCGCGCAAATAAGGGAACAACATGTTTGGACATTCAATATTTTGAATTAAATCCATTTGATCAACAGGAATATTACGCAATTGGAAAATACCAGCTTGATCAACTTCAACTAAGAACATTTGTTGATCACCAATTTTAGCATCCACAACTGCGTGTAAAACCGTTAAATAGACACCGTCTTCAACCGCAGTAGTGTTAAAACTAATATTTAATTCAATATTTGGTTGCTCACGATTTAAAAAAATTTGTGGTGCATGTGGCACTTCAAGAGAGATGTCTTTAACAAAAATTTTATCTAAACTAAAAACTGGTTGATTATTTTGTTCGGTCATGGAATTACCTTTTTATAAAATTATTAAGAAACATTACAAACTATTCTAACACAACGTCAGAATAGATTAACTATTTAAGAGCTTATCCAAATCACCACTACGGTTTAATTTGGCTAAATCATCAAATCCACCAACGTGGGTATCGCCAATAAAAATTTGTGGCACGGTCATTCGCCCAGTTATTTCAATCATGTTATCACGAGCGGCAGGATCCAAGTCAATCCTAATTTCTTGAATTTCCGTAACACCTTTTTCACTCAGTAATTTTTTCGCCATAACACAATATGGACAAGTTTCTTTTGAGTAAACGATTACTTTTATACTCATTATACAACTCCTAAAATTTTCAAAACAGCAAATCAGTAAACCATTTATAAGCAATATAAAACCACAAACAAGCGGAGCCAATACTAATTAGACCAAGTAAAGTTAAGTTTAACTTTTTGCAACACACTTGAAATCATTCATTTGCCCGCGTACCATATACACGTATCACATAAAGCAAGAACGCACCAGTGCCGTATAATTTAAATCGCTCACAACGATTGGATAAAATTGCTAATTTACTGCTGTGTTATAATATTGGACAATATTTTAACATAACCCTGAAAGCAAAACTATGATTTATAGCATGACCGGATACGCCGCTAAACCAATTCAAATTAATTCATCACTCATCCAGCTCGAAATCAAATCGGTAAATCACCGTTTTTTAGACATAACCATTAAATCCGCGGATGAATTTAAACCGCTGGAAAACTTAATGCGCAATCTAATTAGCCAAAATATTAGCCGGGGTAAAATCGACATTAAGTGCTTCTTCAAAGATAATAAAGAACTAAATCAAGAACTTCATTTAAATCATGAATTATTAACTCAATATCTTGCCTTAATTGGAAAAATTAACCAACTAAATGATACACCAGCCCCTGTTTCAGCTGCACAAATCATCGCGATGCCTGGCATTATCAAACAACAAAATTTAAACCTCGAAGATATTCAAGAACCAATTTTACGTGGCTTTACTGAATTACTCCAAGAATTTAAATTAACCCAAGCCGCAGAGGGAGCTAAACTCTTAGAAATTCTAAACACCCGCTTAACTCAAATTCAAACTATCATTGAACACATTCATCCATTATTGGCGCAAATTACACTCGATTATCGCGAAAAACTTAAACTTCGTCTAAGTGAAGTTCTTGGTGAAAGTGAAATTAACGATAACCGCTTGCAACAGGAATTTGCTTTTTTCTGCCAAAAAATGGATGTCAATGAAGAGATTGATCGCTTAGGTGCGCATGTCAGTGAATTTAAACAATTATTGACTAAAGGTGGCGCAGTTGGTAAACGCCTTGATTTTATTTGCCAAGAAATGCATCGTGAAGCCAATACATTTGGTTCTAAATCAGTCTCAATTGAAACCACCCAAAAAGCCGTTGATTTAAAAGTCTTAATTGAACAAATTCGTGAACAAATTCAAAATATTATGTAGAACGCTCACAAATGAATCACTAGCTACTATTTTATTGAAATTAAACAAGTCAATGAAACATCTTCGCGGACTTATATGCTAAAGCAAAAACAATTTAATTATTTGGTTATATAAATAAAGCGAACGCACTAAAAAAGCCAATCTTAGCGATTGGCATTTTCATTAAATCAACCACTCATTGAGCTTATTTTCTAATTCTTCAACACCGGTTTTCTTTGAAGAAGAAAATAATTGCACGCTTAAATTAATAAAGCCATAATTTTGGATTGCTTGTTGTACTTCACGCAAAGTCCTAATTTTTTCCTGAGTAGATAGTTTATCCGCTTTAGATAGCACCACATGTAATGGCTTGCCATTTTGTGAAAAAAATTCAATCATTTGAATATCCAAGTCTTTTAAAGGATGGCGGGCATCCATAATCAAAACCAGACCAATGATTTCTTTACGAAACTGTAAATAATTACCAAGTAAATGTACCCAATGTGTGCGAATTGCCTCAGGAACTTTGGCATAGCCATAACCAGGTAAATCGACTAAATGCACCCCTTCTTTAACCTCAAAATAATTAATATGTTGAGTCCTTCCAGGAGTTTTTGAAGTATATGCCAAACGAGTTTGGTTGGTCAGTGTATTCAGTAAGCTTGATTTACCCGCATTAGACCGCCCAACGATCGCAATTTCTTGATTAATGCGTGGCAAACTTGCCAAATCATTCACTGTAGTATAAAATTTGGCTTGTTTAAAATTGATTTTTTCGCTATACATAATTTCCTAATTTTTAGTTGGTGCTCAAAGATGAGCCGATGATTAAATTTAACATCGTGCCTGTTAAGCCACTGGCTAATGCCACTGGAGCACAACTCGCAAAACCACCACTACCGCATGAGTAAAGCTGATTATTTGCCACATAATAAATATTTGCTGCGCTACTCGCATTATCAATTGCCAAACCCGTTACCGCGCTTGGCGTCGTTGTAACTTGAGTTGCGCTAGTGGATGAAGCTGGAATACTCCAAATATTATTCTGACTATCCGCAGCTAG
>DPRZ01000015.1 GCA_003538525.1 Neisseriales bacterium | reverse complement strand
CTCTACTCAATTTCTAAAAAATTTAACTTACCGATTGACACCCTTAAAACTGACAATCAAATTATCGATAATAGCGTGCAACTTAACCAACAACTGCGGATTCAAAATACTGCAAGCAATTCATAAATTCACATAGCTTTTTAAACAACACTCAAATATTTAATATAAGGCTCAAGCACATTGCAAACAAATCTCAAAAAATCTACCCTTTATAATGGCGATATAATCAATGGCGTTCCAGTCATAACTCAATTAAACCTTGATGACCTAGTGGCAGGTAAGATTTACCGCTTCATGTTCAAAGGGGCGGATATGAATATTGGACAAAGTTGGTATGTTCCTGTTATCATCGCCAAAGGAGTTAATGCAGGTGCAAAACTATTACTCAATACCGGTATTCATGGCGATGAGCTCAATGGCTCACGCGTAATCCAACAACTCTTTGCCACACTTGATCCAAATCAATTATCTGGCACGATTATGGGAGTACTTCAAGCCTGCCCAAATTCCTTGATGCACATTAGTAAAAATTGGTATTTATCTACCGATGGTGGCGATTATGTTAATATGAATCGCACTTTCCCGGGTAAATTAGATGGTGATAGTGCGCATCAACATGCCTATTTATTATGGAATAATTTATGGCTAAACAATGTGGACTACGCAATTGATTTACACAGCCAATCAACGGATACGATTTATCCGCTGTTTGTTTTTGCCGACTACCGTAACCCGATTTGTCAGCGCATGGCTGAGTTAATTCCAGCCGATCAAATTAAAAATGATGAGGGCGAAAAAGGTACTCTGGAAACTACGTTTATCGAACATAATATTCCTGCAATCACCATCGAACTTGGCGCGGCAAGAATCTACCAATCAGACTATATTGCGCGCAGCATTGAAGGAATACATAATATCCTGATTGAATTTAGGATAACACAGGGTGAATGTGAGCATAACGCGCATAAACACACTAGTTTTGTTGGCAATGAAATGCTGTCAATTCGTGCAAAAGTTGGTGGCTATGCTGAAATATTAGTGCAACTTGGTGATGAGGTTAGCGCCGAACAAATCGTTGCACGCCAACTTAATCCCTTTGGCGATATTATCTGTCAATACACCAGCCCAATTGCAGGTAAAGTTCTCTCACTTGGCACTGGAGCAACTCGTGAAGCTGGTGGCTTATTAGTACGTATTTTATTTAATAAATAGCCCCATTAGCAACATATTGACAGTAAAAAAGCAGACCTCTTGGTCTGCCTTTCCATTTAAGCATATTTATTAACAAGCAACCACATTCACCGCTAAACCAGCTAAAGCCGTTTCCTTATACCGCGTACTCATATCGCGTCCAGTTTCCATCATGGTATGAATCACGGCATCTAGACTAACTTTACCAGGTTCATCTTCCAACAAGGCTAATTTAGCAATATCAATCGCTTTACTTGCTGCTACCCCATTACGCTCGATGCATGGAATTTGGACCAACCCATCAATCGGATCACAAGTCATACCTAAGCAATGCTCCATCGCAATTTCTGCAGCTTTTTCCACTTGCAATACACTACCGCCCATTACAGCGGTTAATGCTGCTGCTGCCATCGAACAAGCCACACCAATTTCACCTTGGCAGCCAACTTCAGCAGCTGAAATTGAAGCACCATATTTGTAAAGATTACCAATAGCTCCTGCGGTCAAAATAAAATCAATAATTTTCTCATCCGTAACGCCAAGATAAAAGTTACGATAATATTCCAAGACGCCAGGGATAGTTCCAGCAGAACCATTGGTTGGTGCAGTAACTACCCGACTAAACGCCGCATTTTCCTCATTAACCGCAATCGCATAGGTCATTGCCAACAAACGTCGATCTTGATGTGAGACTAAATTTAAGTCATTACTATTTAATTGTTGATATAGATGCGGAGCACGACGCTTAACCAATAATCCTCCAGGCAAAATACCTTCAGTTCTTAAACCACGCTGAATAGAAGAACGCATCACATTGGCAATTTCCAATACTTCAGCACAAACTTCATCCCGCACACGCCTTACCTCTTCATTTGCCATAACCAATTCAGCAATTGATAAATTATGTTGAATGCAATGATCAAATAATTCTTTGGCATTGCTAAACGGATAAGGAACTTTAAGTTCACTCGTGACGTTTTCATTTTCTTTGCGTTGACTAATTTGCGCTTTATCTAAAATAAACCCGCCACCGATCGAAAAATACTCTTGTTCATAAACAACCTGCTGCTGTGAATCTAGCGCAATAAAGCGCATACCATTGGAATGCTCAGGCAACGCTTGATCTTTATGAATAATCAAGTCTTGATCATAATCAAAATCAATTTCATGCATATCTGCCAATTTCAAACGCTTGCTGGCCTTAATTTCATCCACGCGCGAATAAATGCTATCAGGATCAATCGTCTTCGGATGTTGTCCTGCAAGACCATTTACTACCGCAAGAAACGTACCATGCCCGGCTCCAGTTAAAGCTAAAGATCCATATAAATGCGCCTTTAGCTGTGTAACTTGATTTAATAAATCATGTTGTTTTAAATAATTAGTGAATTCCAAACCAGCTTTCATTGGTCCGACCGTATGAGAACTGGATGGACCAACTCCAATTGCAAACATATCCAATGGACTTAACATAGCATATCTCCTCTTGTGCTTTGCACCATTAAAAAAGGCACCAAAAATTTGGTGCCCAACTAAATTAACGTTTAGTTTCAACTAATTCATAACTAATATTCGGATCAATCACCCGCTCTTTATTTACCACATCGCTAAAGCGTTTAGCTGCTACCGCAACAACTTCAGCTTGCGGCTTATTCAGAAGCTCTCGGTTCGTATTCACTAACTGCAAGCCACCTAAATCAACTGGTTCAATTACCGCTACTGGTTTAACTACCTTAGGAACAACCACCACCGCAGGTGCTTCGACCTTGATTGGCGCGGCCTCAACGGTTTTCACGGTTACAGTAGACTTAACTTCCTCAACCGTGGGTTTAACTGTAACAGGGTTAATTCGTTGTGAAGCCTCAGCTAGTTGCGGCTTAACTGTATCCACATTAGGTCTAGCTACAACTTTTTCTGCCTGTGGCAACTTACTCTCACTAGCTGGTCGCGCTACGCTTGAATCATTTTTAACCGACACAGGTGATTTGATTGGTGCTGCATTGCGTTGTGGCATTACTGGCACTTCACGAGGAGCTACACTAGCGTCAACTGACTTTGGCGCTGAATTACGCGGATTATTATTCCGTGGATTGCGCGGTGGTCTTGCTGTTGCTTGAACTTCATCTAAAGGCTTATTCTCAGCACTATTCGACTGTACAGGTCGCACAGTTTGAATCCGATTATTACTCTTGGCAACAGGAACTGGTCGAGTTTTATTATTTGACGAATTATCATTCGCCCCAGCAACATTCTCACGTGAACGTGAATTACGTCCTTGACGACGATCTTCAGCATTATTATCACGATGTTGTTTAACATTACGTGGCGCTGGCTGACCAGGCGTGCGGCTATGTGATTTAGCTTTTGATTCAGCGGTTGGCGTTGCAAAGAAATTACCAATTGCAGCAAAGAAACTGGCAAACAACGATTTACCTTGCCGACGACCAACAGATGGTGCTGGCTCAGCAGGTGCAATATTTTGCACTACTGGTAATTTGTTAATTGCGGTATCAGATTTCTTAGTCGTTGCTTTATAGGCTAAATTATCTTCAGGAATCTCAACTAAATTATAACTTGATTGATTAAAATTACTATCAAAATTATCATAGGTCAATTTTTTAATTTTATAATGCGGTGAATCTAAATGCACATTTGGAATTAAGATAATCTTCACTTTCATCCGCGCTTCAATCTTAGCCACATCATCACGACGTTCATTTAATAAATAAGTTGCCACATCCACAGGCAATTGCACATGCAACGCCGATAAACGTCCACCATTTTTAATGGTTTCTTCTTGAACAATACGTAGTACATGCAAAGCACTTGACTCAATTCCACGAATCGAACCAACTCCAGCACAGCGTGGACATGAAATAGCACTTGATTCATCCAATGATGCTTGCAAACGTTGCCGTGATAATTCCAGTAAACCAAATTTAGACAGTTTACCCATTTGAATTCGCGCACGATCTAAACTAAGCTGAGCTTTAAAATGATTTTCCAAATCTCGTTGATTGCGTGGATTTTCCATATCAATGTAATCAACCACAACTAAACCACCTAAATCACGCAAGCGTAATTGGCGCGCAACCTCTTCGGCAGCTTCAAGATTGGTTAAATAGGCTGTAGCTTCAATATCCGCACCTTTATTGGCTTTAGCTGAATTCACATCAACTGAAGTTAATGCTTCGGTATGATCAATTACAATTGCACCGCCTGATGGCAAATGCACTGTACGCGAATAGGCTGATTCAATTTGATGTTCAATTTGAAAACGTGAGAATAATGGCACATCATCACGATAAAGTTTAATTCTATCCGCAAAATTAGGCATTACATGCGCCATAAATTGCTTAGCTTGTGTATAAACTTCTTCGGTATCAATTAAAATTTCAGAGATATCTGGTGAAAAATGATCACGAATTGAACGAATTACTAAGCTACTTTCTTGATAAATCAAGAACGAACCAGTTTGTTCTTCCGCGGCACTGCGAATAGCCGTCCATAATTTCAATAAATAGGTTAAATCCCACTGTAATTCTTCAATTACACGTCCTAAGGCCGCAGTGCGTAGAATTACACTCATTCCTTGAGGTGTATCTAATTGCGCCATCACGGTCTTTAATTCATCACGTTCTTCACCCTCAATCCGGCGAGAAATCCCACCCGCGCGTGAATTATTTGGCATTAAAACCAAATAACGCCCAGGTAAGGTAACATAAGAGGTCAATGCCGCGCCTTTGTTGCCGCGTTCTTCTTTTTCAATCTGAACGACAATTTCCTGACCTTCACGAATGAGGTCTTTGATATTGGGGCGGCGACCTTCTTCCGCACCTTCCTGTGCATGACGATACAGCGGCGAGATTTCTTTGAAGGGCAAAAAACCTTGTTTTTCAGAGCCGTAATTGACAAACGCGGCTTCAAGGCTGGGTTCTACGCGGGTGATGATACCTTTATAGATATTGGATTTTTTTTGTTCTTTTGATGGGGTTTCAATGTCAAAGTCGTATAACTTTTGACCGTCTACCAAAGCGACTCGCAGTTCTTCCGCTTGCGTAGCGTTGATCAGCATTCTTTTCATTCAATGTTCCTTGTAGTGTCCTGCTCCATGCTTAGAGTTTACAGAGTTGACTGAGTGTAATCATCGTTAAGTTGTGTATTGATACAGAGCGATAGGGTTGATATAGACTTTGCGGTCAAGGTTGTTATGGTTTTATGCCGTTATTGTGTGTTGCAGAGGTAGTTTGAACGCTAAACGGTTCAAGGCAACGCAAATTTATGAAGTCAATATTGTCAGTCTTGCTGGTAAATTCTGCTTGAAAACAGGAGTTATTAATCGTGCGTCTAGGGTCGGACGATAAACCCGAAATTCTTGTTATGAAGTGCAAAGGCACAACATGGTATTGTGTTAAGTCGGCGCAACCCACTATAAACAGTCAATCATTAACGTCACCCTTTAAGCGATTTTAAAAAAAATCGTCTAACTAAATGTGGCTGAGCGTTTAAAGTCTGACCTTGAGCGTGTTCCGACTGCTGCTATGTTACTTATTAATGGGTATTTTTCCAAGCATTATTATCTGGTATGACTCACAAGCCGCTTAGTGGTGCAGCTTGGGCTGGCGATAGCCAAATCTGCACCACTGGCTTACTGAACAGCAGCAACTCAAGCTATATTATTTGGCGTGTCGAAAATTTACTTTTTTGTATTTCGCGTCTCGCTATTAAAACCCGCGCACAAACCGAACTGCATTATATTGATGGGCAAACGGCGCGAAGAAGATCTGTAATTGATGGTGCGAAATGCTGAGATTACCAAGAAATGATAATAATGACTTGCACTATTCAGAATATTCGCCGATAATGCCGATTCTTTAGCTCATGCAGCTAAAATGTAATGGTGATTGTATCGGTCCTCTCACAACGAGACGCTGTAAACCCCGCCAGGCCCGGAAGGGAGCAACGGTAGCAGCAGATTCGTGTGCCGAGATGTGGCTGGTATGATCACCGCCCAATTCGCAATAACCTTCCTTAGCCTGCAATGAATTATCAAGTTCTTGCTAGAAAATGGCGACCCCATAATTTCACCGAAGTCGTCGGACAATCCCATGTGGTTAAGTCGTTAGTCAACGCTTTACAGCACAATCGTTTACATCACGCTTATTTATTTACTGGCACTCGCGGTGTCGGCAAAACCACTATTGCCCGCATTTTAGCCAAAGCCCTCAATTGTGAAAATCTGCACGATGCCAATCCCTGTGGCGTTTGTAACATTTGTCTTGCAGTGGATGAAGGTCGATTTTTAGATTTAATCGAAGTGGATGCCGCATCCCGCACCAAAGTCGAAGATACCCGTGATTTATTGGACAATGCGCAATATGCACCGAATCAAGGACGTTATAAAGTCTACTTGATAGACGAAGTTCATATGCTTTCAGGGCATAGTTTTAATGCTTTGTTGAAGACATTAGAAGAACCGCCGCCGCACGTTAAATTCCTGTTAGCGACCACCGACCCGCATAAAATTCCCGTCACCGTATTGTCGCGCTGTCTGCAATTTAATTTAAAACGCTTAACGCCCAGCCAGATTCTGGCGCAGATGGAATTTATTCTGCATGA
>DPRZ01000130.1 GCA_003538525.1 Neisseriales bacterium | reverse complement strand
GTGGTGGTTGGTAGTTTAGGCTTGTTTTCACCTGTATTAAATAGTAATGATGCTTATTTTTATGCGGTAATTAGTAAGACGATGGTTACTTCGCATAATTGGGTAGATTTGTATTATGCTGGGCAAGATTGGTTGGATAAGCCACATCTTCCATTTTGGTTAACTGCGCTGTCATTTAAACTGTTTGGGGTTAGTGCCTTTGCTTATGTTTTACCTGGTTTTATTTTTAATTTAATTGGGGCTTTATATACCTATAAATTAGCTAAATTATTTTATAATGAAACAACTGGCCTAGTTGCAGCGTTAATTTATGTCACAAGCTTGCATTTGATGCTTTCCGCGGTGGATGTACGTGCCGAGGCTTACTTGCTGGGTGAAATTATGCCAGCGTGTTATTATTGGTTAATTTACGATCGTAGTAGCCAGATTAAAGCCTTACTCTTGGCTAGTTTGTTTACGGGCTTGGCGTTGATGACGAAAGGTTTGTTTGTTGTAATTACGATCTTTAGTGGTTTGGTGGCTAGTTGGATCTATGCGCGCCATTATTGGCGCATAATTAGTCCTAAATGGTTGTTGGCCTATGGTTTAAGTTTGGCATGGGCGCTACCTGAGTTTGTGTGCTTGTATTTGCAATTTGATGCTCATCCCGAGAAAATTGTTTTTGGACACACGCAAGTTTCAGGTCTAGCTTGGTTTTTTTGGGGCAGCCAATTTGGGCGCTTTTTTAATAGTGGACCGATTGTCAATACGCATGGTAATCCGTTCTTTTTTGTGCATACGTTCTTGTGGGCTTTTTTACCCTGGAGTTTAGTGTTTATTCTTGCGCTGTACACGAGTTTACGCAATTTCAAACAGCAAATAGCGGATAAGCAAAGTGTGCTTATTTATTTACAGTTTAGCTTTTGGTTAACGTTTATTTTATTTAGTGCCACTAAATTCCAACTTGATCACTATACTAATATCATTATGCCATTTGCGGCAATTCTATGCGCTAACTATCTATTAACGCAAGTTAATTTACGTAATTTAGCTCGCTTTCAACTTAGTATCGCGATTTTATTGTCTGTGCTAACGCTGGGTTTAATTGCGTTTATTTTTAAGTTCAGTTATTATAGTTTATTCGCGTTATTGCCGTTGTTGCTTATGGTGGGTATTTTCAAATATTCTAATCAGCAAAGTAATTTGCAACGCTGTTTAATTTGGCCAAGCTTAGCCATAAATTGTGCTTTTATCTTTATCATGTTGGTGAATGGAGTCATTTATCAGCGTTATGATGTAGGCTATAATGTGGCGCAAACTTTAAATTCTGTGCCAAATAAATTACCTATCTATGTTTTAGGTATAAATGGGATGGTGAATAATCTTGATTTTCAGAGTAATCATCCAGTTTATCCAATTAATTCTTTAACTGAGATTCAGGCTAAAAATTACTATTTATTAGTGGCGGATAATTTTGCTCTAAATTTACCCACTCCAGCCGAAAAGATCGCTGATTATAGCGGCATAGAAATGATGAAATTTATTCCAAGTCTATTAAGTAATAAGAATTATCAAAATTCTGTACAGCATGATACGCTATATTTGGTGATAAACGCACATTAAAAAAGAGCACTGAATTAAATCAGTGCTCTTTTAACATTAAAGTAGCGATAATTAGATTGTCATTACTTTAAGTGTATTGGTGCTACCAACTTTAGAGAATTTCTCGCCCATAGTTGCAATAACTAAATCACCTTCGTCTAAAATATGTTGACGTTTCAAGTAGTCACAGGCTTCTTTGGCGTGTTCAAATGAATCAGTTGAAGAAGTTTTCATTACAAATGGATATACACCACGATACAATGACATGCTTTGTAGGGCTTCTTGTGAACTTGTGATTGCATAAATAGGAATTCCACTAATTACACGTGACAACCAACGTGCGGTTGAACCTGAACTAGTTAGAGCCACAATCGCTTTTGCTTCCATATGATAGGCACTGAATAAAGCTGACATGGCAATGGTTTGTTGAATATTAGCAAATTTTTCATGGCTAAAATGAACATCCATATCTTGTTCCGTCATTTTTTCGGCTTCTTCACAGACCCGTGACATGGTTTGCACGGCTTGTAATGGGAACATACCACTGGCGGTTTCAGCCGAAAGCATTACTGCATCGGTACCATCTAAGACCGCATTGGCAATATCCGAAACTTCAGCACGCGTCGCAACAGGGTTTTCAATCATTGATTCTAGCATTTGGGTTGCAACGATACTTACTTTATGTTGTTTACGACATAAACGCACCATTTTTTTCTGTAAGCCAGGCACAAGAGCTTCGCCAACTTCAACGGCTAAATCACCACGTGCAACCATTACGCCATCACTTGCAGCAATAATTGCTTCTAAGTTTTTGAAAACAGCCTCGGTACGCTCCATTTTAGCAATGATTTGGGCATTTGAGCCAGCTTCAACTAATTTACGACGCGCAAATACCATATCTGCAGCTTCTTTAGGGAATGATACGGCTACATAATCTAATTTTTGTGATGCAATAAAGACGATATCTTTTAAATCTTTATCAGTTAAGGCTGGAGCAGTTAAACCACCGCCTAATTTATTAATACCTTTATTACTTTTTAAAACCCCACCTTGGGTAACATTACAGTGAACTTTGGTACCTTCAACTTTTAACACGGTGAAGGTGATTTTGCCATCATCAAGAAGTAATGTATCACCACTTTTCACATCGTGAGAAAGTTCTTTATAGTCCACGCCAACTAAATCGGCAGTTCCAAGCTCAGTATATGCCGTATCTAGAGTAATAGTAGCGCCATTTTCTAAAGTAACTTGATTATCAACAAATTTACTTACGCGAATTTTAGGACCTTGTAAGTCTCCCATAATTCCAACTGGCATAGATAGTTTAGCTGCAATGCTGCGAATTTTAACAATGTTTTCGGCATGAAACTCATGTGTGCCATGTGAGAAATTCATCCGAAACACATTAACCCCAGCTTGGATTAATTTTTCGATCATTTCTGGGCTTGAAGATGCAGGCCCCATCGTGGCAATAATTTTAGTTTGTTTCATAAATTCTCCAGTAAAAATATTTTTCAGAGGGTATTTTACACTATTTGGACTGTCAGCTTGATTAATTCCATTATTATTAATGTGGTAATTTGTTTTAAACTCGTAAATTATAATTTGCACAATTTAACCGAGATTGCTATTTGATGAGTTAATCAAGTAATGTCATGCGATTAAGAGTGTGCAAATTTATTTAATTCTTGAATTGATATACTTACTCTACAATTATTGCAGATTCAATTACGATTGCGTCAACTGGAACATCATCATGCATGCCACGGCGACCAGTTTTAACTAGTTTCATTTTATCAACAATTTCAGTACCTTCAATAACTTTACCAAATACTGCATAACCCCAACCATGTGCATTTTCAGCACTAAAGTTTAAGAAGTCATTGTTTTTTACATTGATGAAAAATTGTGCCGTTGCCGAATGTGGTTGTGAAGTACGCGCCATTGCGATGGTGTATTTATCATTTTTTAAGCCGTTATTAGCTTCATTTTTGATTTGTTCGCGAGTATTTGATTCTTTCATATTAACATCCATACCACCGCCTTGAATCATGAAGTCATTAATTACGCGGTGAAAAATTTTACCGTTGTAATGTCCTGATTTTACGTATTCAACAAAGTTTGCTACGGTTAAGGGAGCTTTTTCTGCATTTAATTCTAATTTGATTGCACCAAGAGTGGTATTTAAAATAACTTGAGTCATAGTGAGTCCTTCTTATAGTTTAAAATTAATGAGTTTTTATGATTATGCGCGATTTTAACATAGTGTTGTGCCGAGTATGCCAAATGTGCAATTTCTGCTGGAGTTAATGGGCGAATTTGTTTAACGGGATTACCAAAATATAAATATCCTGAGAGCAGGGTTTTACCCTGTGGAACTAAACTTCCCGCGCCAATCATGACATGATCTTCAATCATCGCATTGTCCAAAATAGTTGTGCCCATCCCAACTAAAATATTGTCCTTGAGTTGGCAAGCGTGTAAGCAGCAATTATGCCCAATGGTAACATTTTTACCGATGATTAATGCCGTCTCGTTAGTTTTACCTGGGTTATCATGGGTCACATGGAGCATGGTTAAATCTTGTACGTTACTATTTTCACCAATGCTAATTGCGGCAACATCTCCACGAATTACGGCATTACACCAAATGGAGACATTTTCAGCAATACTCACGCGCCCAATAATGACAGCGCTGGGATCAATAAACGCCGAAGCTGCAATTTGTGGTACATGGTTTAAATATGCACGGATATTATTTGCCATTCAGGTTTACCACTCAATAGTTTCAATGAGATGGTTTTGATTTGTATAGATGCAAACTTCTCCTGCGATTTCGAGAGATTTCTTGACAATTTGTTGTGCGCTTAAATGCTCAGTATTATCAACCAAGGCCTTGGCTGCTGAGTAAGCATATGAACCACCTGAACCAATTGCGGCAATGTCATATTCTGGTTCTAATACATCACCAGTTCCCGTGATAATTAGGCTATGTTCTTTATCCGCAACAATTAACATTGCCTCAAGTTTTTGCAGCATCCGATCCGTACGCCAATCTTTGGCTAATTCCACCGCCGAACGCATTAGCGCCCCCGCGTGCATTTCTAATTTAGCTTCAAAACGGTCAAAGAGGGTAAATGCATCGGCTGTCGCACCAGCAAAGCCTACAATTACCTGACCTTTATATAGGCGGCGAATTTTACGTGCAGTTGATTTGATAACTACGTGTCCAAGCGTTACCTGACCATCGCCACCTAGAGCGACTTGATTTCCCTTGCGTACCGCGACGATTGTCGTGCCGTGAAATTGTTCCATGCTGATTCCTTTCGCATTAAAACAGCTATAATGCTCATGATTATAGCCTAGATTATGTTAAAATATGCGGTCTAGATGAGCTTATTTCAAGAGTCTATTGATATATTAAGGAAAATAAATGTTAAAAATTACTTTACCAGATGGTTCGGTGCGCGAATTTGATAGCGCCGTAACTGTTCTTGATGTTGCTAAAAACATCAGTCCAAGCTTAGCTAAAGCAACTTTAGCGGGCGTAGTTAATGATAAATTAGTTGATGTTAGTCACTCGATTAGTAGTGATGCTAATTTACGTTTAATTACGGAAAAAGATGCGGAAGGTTTAGAAGTAATTCGTCACTCGACGGCACATTTGTTAGCTCAAGCGGTTAAACAATTATTTCCAATGGCGCAGGTTACGATTGGTCCTGTCATTGAAAATGGTTTCTTTTATGATTTTAGCTTTGAGCGCGCGTTTACGCCTGAAGATCTAGTGTCAATTGAAAAGAAAATGGCGCAACTAATTGAGAAAAATTTACCGCTTGAGCGCGTTGAAATGTCACGCGAAGATGCGATTTTATTTTTTGAATCAATTGGTGAAGAATATAAAGTTGAGGTAATTAGTTCAATTCCAGCTGGTGAAATTATTTCTTTGTATCGTCAAGGCGATTTTATTGATTTATGCCGTGGACCACACGTACCCAGCACAGGTAAAATTAAAGCCTTTAAGTTAATGAAATTAGCTGGTGCCTACTGGCGTGGGGATTCTAAAAATGAAATGCTACAACGGATTTATGGTACTGCTTGGCGCAATAAAGATGAACTCAAAGAATATTTACATCTTTTGGAAGAGGCTGAAAAACGCGACCATCGTAAACTTGGCAAACAATTAGATTTATTCCATTTACAAGAAGAAGCGCCTGGAATGGTGTTTTGGCATCCAAAAGGTTGGAAAATTTGGTTGGTTATTGAACAATATATGCGTGGTGAGTTAGAGGCTGATGGTTATCAAGAAATTAAGACTCCGCAAATTGTTGATCGGAGCTTGTGGGAAAAATCTGGGCATTGGGAAATGTATGGTGAGTTGATGTTTGCAACTAATTCGGAAAATCGCGATTATGCTGTAAAACCAATGAATTGTCCATGCCATATTCAGGTTTATAACCAAGGTTTAAAATCCTATCGTGATTTGCCATTACGTTTGGCTGAATTTGGTTCTTGCCATCGGAATGAACCATCAGGCTCGTTGCACGGAATTATGCGGGTGCGTAATTTTGTACAGGATGATGCACATATCTTTTGTACTGAAGAGCAAATGGAATCTGAATCGATTAAATTTATCGATTTAGTTTATCGCGTATACCAGAAGTTTGGTTTTGCGAAAATTGAAGTTAAATTGTCAACTCGGCCAGAAAAACGCGTTGGTGAAGATCATCTTTGGGATGCCGCTGAGGATGCATTAGCTAAAGCCTTGGAGTGTAAGGGCTTAGCCTTTACCTTACAACCAGGCGAAGGTGCTTTCTATGGTCCAAAAATTGAGTTTGCTTTAAAAGACTGTTTGGGACGCGAGTGGCAATGTGGAACCTTACAGTTAGATTTTAATTTGCCGAATCGGTTGGGCGCTAGCTATATCGCTGAGGATGGCAGCAAAAAAGTGCCAGTAATGTTGCACCGCGCAGCGTTGGGCTCTTTGGAGCGCTTTATCGGTGTCTTAATTGAGCACCATGCGGGACATTTGCCATTTTGGTTAGCACCTATTCAGGTAGTCGTTTTGAATATATCGGAAAAACAAGCTGAGTACGCTGCGAAAGTTTGTCGGCAATTAATTGATCTTGGGGTGCGTGCCGAGGTGGATACCTCCAATGAAAAAGTTGGTTATAAAATCCGTCAACAAACCATGCAAAAGATACCATATTTATTGGTAGTTGGCGATAATGAAGTGGCGAATGAACAAATTACTGTGCGCAAACAAGATGGCTCTGATCTGGGTGCAATGAGCGTTACGGAATTTATGTCCAATTGTGCAGACGTTTAATTTAAACTACATTGGTTAGGATAGATGGCTAATTTTACTCTTTTTTATCGTGGATTAATTACGAAAAATTCAGTAAAATATGTTAAAATCAAGGACTGTTTTTAGAAAAGGAATTAATATGATCAAAAGTAAAATTATGTTAGCATTATTGGCTTCGTTAGGTTTGGCGACAAGTTCGTTTGCCGCTTCAACAGCGTCAGCACCAGTTAGTGCGTCTGCACCAAGTGCAAGTAAATTGCCTAAAGTCTCAGGAATGCCTGTTTTGGTCGATCGCACAGATTTAGTTCAAGCTATGCCAAATGCAGTGTTGTTTAATTTGGGTGAGAGTAAAATGAGTACTCAATTTATGCCAATTTTACAGTGGAATGCTACCTATTTAAATAAATTTAGCGGTGCTAAAATTAAAATTTCTGGTAATGCTGACGATTATAAAAATGCAGCACAAAATATGACTTTATCAATGCAACGTGCGCAAAATGTACGTTTTGCTTTGATGGATATGGGCGTGCAGGATCAGCAGATTGAAGTTGTGGCATTAGGCGATCGCGAGCAGAAGTTTAAGAAAGATTCAGATGGTCACCAACCTCGCAATCAACGCGTTGATGTTTTTTATACCACGCAAAAACCTAAGGGATACACTGTTGAAAAAATCCCAGTTGTGACGATTGATACGTTTGAGCAAACGGTGATTCCTGAAGCTATTTAAGAAATTATTTGGTAAATAAAAAGACCCTAGGTTAAATCTAGGGTCTTTTAGGTTGCGCTGCTTAAAAAGGAGTCTTTGACATTCTCCCTCATTCGTACCATGCTGTACGCTTGTCAAAAATTCAACTTGTTTAGTAGCGCTTAGCTATGAATAGCTAAAGTTTCTAACCGAATTGTATCATGTAGTTTTATGTTTTAACATCATGCGGTGCAATAAACTCTAAGATTAGTCCATGTATTTATTAATAGTTGTCAATGTTGTATGTTAAAATATAATTTGAGAATTTTAGGCTATGATGTAATTTGTATTGCAATTAACTTTGGTGTTGTTTAGCTGTTTTAAGAGAAGAGATATTTTGAGAGTTTATGATTATCTGATAGTAGGCTCAGGTCCATTTGGAGCAACTTTTGCATATTTAGCTAAACAGGCAGGGAAGACGTGTTTAATTATTGATAAGAGGAAACATGTTGGAGGTAATCTTTATTGTGAAAACATAGCAGGGATTAATGTTCATAAATATGGAGCGCATATTTTTCATACTAGTAATAAGGATGTATGGGATTTTGTGAATCAATTCGTGGAGTTTAACCGTTATACTAATTCACCAATAGCAATTTATAAAAATGAGTTATATAATTTGCCATTTAACATGAATACATTTAGCAAAATGTGGGGAATAACTACTCCATCCGATGCAAGAGCTAAGATTGAGTTGCAAATTAAAGATTTAAATATTGCCGACCCCAAGAATCTAGAAGAGCAAGCTTTGAAACTAGTTGGTAAAGATATTTATTATAAATTAATTAAAGGTTATACCGAAAAGCAGTGGGGGCGTGATGCAACTGAGATCCCTGCTTTCATTATTAAGCGTTTACCAGTTCGTTTTACTTATGATAATAACTACTTTAATGATAAATATCAGGGAATTCCAGTTGGCGGTTACAATGTGATTATTGAGAAATTATTAGCTGGTATTGAAGTGCGTTTAAACACTGATTTTTTTGAAAATAAATTAGATCTTGAAGCATTGGCTGATAAGATAGTTTATACTGGTCCAATAGATAAGTATTTTGATTATTGTTATGGAGAATTACAATACCGAGGCTTGCGTTTTGAACATGAAGTTATGGATACTGATAATTACCAAGGTAATGCGGTTGTGAATTACACTGAGCGTGAAGTTCCTTATACCCGCATAATTGAGCATAAACATTTTGAATTTGGCACTCAAGAAAAAACCGTGGTAACTAAGGAGTATTCATCTGATTGGAAACAAGGTGAGGAGCCTTATTATCCGATTAACGATGAGCGCAACCAAGGTATTTATCAACAATATAAGCAATTAGCAGACAGAAGTGATACAGTTATTTTTGGCGGACGTCTTGCTGAATATAAGTATTATGATATGCACCAAGTGTTTGAAAGTGCATTAAATGCGGCTCAAAAAGAATTACAATATTGAATGTTATGAAAGTTTGAGATGCTGATCGCCGTAATTGTCACATATAATCGTTTAGATCAATTAAGAATTGCATTAAATGCTCTATTTAAATCTCAATATCAACCAGATAGAGTAATAGTAGTCAATAACTGTTCTACTGATTTGACAAGTTCGTGGCTGTTGGAGCAGCAGGATATTCTACCGTCTTTATTGGTAGTTAATCTTGGGCAGAATTTGGGCGGTGCAGGTGGTTTTAACGTTGGTATAAAAACTGCTTATGAACTTGGAGCTGATTATGTTTGGGTTTCAGATGACGATGCTTATGTGCACGTAGATAGCCTTGGTGCTCTTATTCGTGCAAATGATATGTTGCATAAACAGCAGGTTATTTCTGGATTTTTATGTTCAAAAATTATTTGGCGCGATGGTAACTCTTGTTATTTGAATCAACCAGTAGTAAGCGATGATTGGCTTGAAGGTAATAATATTTCATCGTCGTTAATAAAGTTACAATCATGCTCGTTTGTTTCATGTTTAGTTTCTCGAACCGCGATTGAAAGAGTTGGTTTTCCAATTGCAGATTTTTTTATTTGGTATGATGATACTGAATATACACAGCGAATTTCTAGCCAATTTCCAAGCTATCTCGTACTTGACAGTGTTGTTAGGCATGATTGTCCAGAAAATCAAAAATTTAGTTTATCTGCAATAAATGCTATGAATTCTTGGAAGTATTATTATGGAGCTAGGAATTCTGCGTGGGTAGTTTATCATAATAAAGGTGTTGTAGCTTGGTGTGTATTTATTTTACGCCAACTCAAAGTAATGCACCAAGAGCAAGTTAGTTTAAAATATAGTTGGGGACTGATTCGGTCATACTTAAAAGCATTGTTATTTAAGCCTAAAATAGAAGCAAGCAAATAGCAAATATAGGAGTTGAGATTATGCAAAAAATTACTAAAGCGGTATTTCCTGTAGCAGGGATGGGAACTAGATTTTTACCTGCAACCAAAGCCTCGCCAAAGGAGATGTTGCCTATTGTTGATAAACCACTTATCCAGTATGCCGTTGAAGAAGCTATCGCTGCTGGTATTACAGAGCTGATTTTTATTACTGGTCGGAATAAACGATCGATCGAAGATCACTTTGATAAAGCATATGAATTAGAAGCCGAACTCGAGGCAAAAAATAAGCAGGCTCTATTAGAGATTGTTCGTAGCGTTAAACCAAGTCATGTGGATTGCGTGTATGTCCGTCAACCAGAAGCGCTAGGTTTGGGTCATGCCGTTCTGTGCGCAGAAAAGTTAGTTCGCGATGAGCC
>DPRZ01000242.1 GCA_003538525.1 Neisseriales bacterium | reverse complement strand
CACATCATCATGCCATCTCCTTGGTTTCTTAGCCAAATTAGCGCTCAACCGCGTTAGCCTTCCCCGTAAATTCCAATAATTGCCGCATACTTGGGTAACCCTCGCTGTCCCCTCCAACTAAGGTTGCCATCGCACCAACCCCGTTGGCTAATTCACCACATTCGCGTAGTGGCTTGTGACTTAAAATCCCTGCCAAAAAGCCAGCTGCAAAACCATCACCCGCACCAACCGTATCAACTAAATTATGCACTGTGTAGCCATCAACCTTAATGATTTCATTCCCATCGCTAATCAAACAGCCAGCTTTACCTAATTTTAAAACTACGGTTTTACACCCCATAGCATGAAATTGTGCACAAATACTCGACGGCTCACTTAAACCAAGTAAAAACTCCGCTTCATCCAAGCCAGGTAAAATAATATCCGCATAAGGAACCATCGCTAATAACGTGGCTTTAGCCGTAGTGCGATCCCACAATTTCAAGCGTAAATTAGGATCAAATGAAATGCACACGCCATGTTGCTTTGCATACTGCAATGCCTGAAAAGTTGCCGCATGATTTTCATCCGACAATGCAGGTAAAATCCCCGTTAAATGCAAAATCTTAGCTTGAGCAATATAACTTTCAGCAATGTCCGTCGCCCCCATTGTTGTCACGGCGGCACCTTTACGATAATAATAAACCGTGGGATTGCTGCTTTGATATTGTTCTTTAAACAAGATTCCCGTTGGGCGCGTTGGATCCAATTTAACTTGGCTCAAATCAATGCCTTCACCTTTTAGCGCATATTCAATATAACGTCCAAATTCATCATCACCAAGTCGCGAAACCCAACCCGCTTTAAACCCTAAGCGCGACAATGCAATTGCGACATTGGCCTCAGCGCCACCCACTGATTTAGCAAAAGTATGCACAAAACGCAATGGACCTGAAGTTGCTGGACTAAAAATAACTAACGCTTCACCCAAGGTAACTAAATCTAACATGCTCACTCCCTAAAAAGCAAAGTAATTTTTCGCATTATAATAACTAATATTCTGAATTAATTTCTTCAACTCAACTTCATCGGCTGGATACTCACCATTTTCCACCCATGAACCAATTAGATTACACAAAATTCTTCTAAAATACTCATGGCGTGTATAAGATAAAAAGCTTCTTGAGTCAGTTAGCATACCGATAAATGTACCCAGTGCACCCAAATTAGCCAAAGCCTTTAATTGCTCCTCCATCCCATCGCGTTGATCATTAAACCACCAACCTGAGCCCAATTGAATTTTGCCGCGCGCCTCATGAGTTTGAAAACACCCCAACAACGTTCCCAAAACATAGTTATCAGTATGATTGAGACTATATAAAATAGTTTTGGGTAAACCAGCATGATTCATCGCATCTAATAACCGCGATAGCGGCATTGCCATTGGCGCATCATTAACCGCATCAAAACCCGTATCTGGACCAAGTTTAGCCAACATTTGGCTATTGTTATTGCGCGTAACATTCATATGTAATTGCATCGCCCAAGCTCGAGCCGCATATTCTTTCGCCAGCCAAATCAGCGTATGGCAACGAAATTTAGTTTCATCTAACTCACTTGAGCTATGCCCGCTTAGCACCTGTTTAAAAATCGCGCTAACTTCATCGCGATTCGTCTCGGCAAAGGGAACATAATTCATCCCATGATCTGCAACTTTGCAACCAACCGCATCAAAAAAATCAATTCGTACCAGTAGCGCCGCCAAAAATTGTTCATAATTTTCAATTTCAAGATTAGTTACCACGCGCAATTTATTTATCCATGCCAAATAACCATGTGCATTTAAGGCTAAAGCTTTATCGGGACGAAAACTTGGTAAAACTTGAAGCTTATTACCCGCCTCTTTAAGTGCAATATGATCTGCCAAATCATCTAATGGATCATCGGTAGTACAAATCACCTCAACTTTTGAACGCGCAATGATAGCGTTAACACTCAAACACCCACCAGCTAGCAGTTTATTTGCTGTCAACCAGATTTTACCCGCATTGGTTTCATTCAAAATATCATGAATATTAAAATAACGCTGTAATTCGAGATGTGTCCAATGATAGAGTGGATTACCAATCAATTGTGGCATAATCTTCGCCCACGCGAGAAACTTGTCATAATCAGTCGCATTACCCGTAATAAAATGTTCCGCCACCCCACAACTACGCATTGCACGCCATTTATAATGATCGGCAACTAACCACAGCTGGGTTAAATTCGTAAAGTGTTTATTTTGACGAATTTCAGATTGTTGAATGTGACAATGATAATCAATGATGGGTAAGTCTTTGGCATAGGAGTGAAACAGTTTAACCGCGGTTGGATTAGATAAGAGAAAATTTTCATCCATAAAGCTTTTCATCAAAATTCTACCTTCTAAAATTAGCATTAGATTATTATACTACACCCAGCAAGTAAAATAGCAGCTCTTTAACGCAACTCTAAATTGCCCAGTGACTTAATTGAGGTTAACTTTTACATCCGCTCAATCACCGATAAAATCACGAACCAATTTTACCATCCAGCTAATAGGCTAATTATGTTACAATGACGCGTAAACAATCTTAATATTAAGGAGATGGCATGATGATG
>DPRZ01000081.1 GCA_003538525.1 Neisseriales bacterium | reverse complement strand
TAATCCCTAATAACAAAAAAATTAATACCAATAATATTTTCTGCTTCCAACTAACCCGCCATAAAAATTTCAATAAACACATGATTTATATTTAATTTAACACAAACAATAACTTAATCCTCAACAACTGCTGCAATAAAGCAAATAAATCCTCCGTTGCTTGTTCCTGACTACAGTCATATTTAGCGCATAGTTTAGTAATTAAATCTGCAACTAAAGATTTCTCTTCCAACCAACGCCATAAGTCAGAACTAGTTGCATTCAAATTATAATATTTACCATTTTCAATATGCATTAATACAATATTGCCTTCAAATTCAGTTTCAGCAACGTCGAGATTAATTCTTTGCACCGTAGATTCCAAAGTTAAATTCATGATGATGTACTTTCAGAAATTTATAGTTTTTTACTAATTTCGTGTAACAGCTCATCCAACAAGTATTTATTTTGCGGACGTGTTACACTATAAATATCAATATATGATGCTAATCGGGAAACTTGTTTAAAATGTTGTGTGAGTTTTCCCATTGAACGCAACATTCCATAACGATAGGTATTCTTTATCAATGTAGAGATTTTATTATGTCCAATTTGTTGAATAAAATTAATTTTATGGCAATCTGTACTATGATTAAGCTCAAAAAACTGAGCAACGGAAACCTGCTCAGATTGGTAATTTCCAATTGGTAACTCATACTTATTATCTTTGTTCGTAATTTGCTGTAATCCATCTGAAGAATGTCCTAATTTGATTAGCGCATCATCCCATAATTTGACACGCTGTGGACCTGGCACCACAACTAAATCTCCAGCTTCATTATAACAAAGAGCCACCACGTCATCGGTAATCAGAGGATAACCTCTGGCAACCATTGCCGCCGCAATTGTAGATTTACCGGCACCTGAATCGCCACTAAAAATTACTGCTTTATTCTTAACCAAGACCGCAGAACCATGCAGTACCAAATAACCCCGCGATTGCAATAAATATGCAAAAACCGTGCCATATAACCAGGTATTAATTGTGTATAAATTGGTTAATGTATGATGTGGTTCAATGAATAAAGTATTATCTGCAACCACTAAGTGATATTTGGCAATCTCGGGTATTTCAATATATAATTGTCTCTCATCACACCAATAGGTTTTAGTTACATCAGGACAGCTAACTGGTCCTATCACTAAATTAATGCTCTCACCAAAAGCGCTGACTTTGCCAGACTCAGTGATTATTCCTTTTTGCAATTTATTTTAGCCTTAAAATTGTGTTAACATCATAAACAACTACACTTGATAACACAAATAAATCATAACGTCAGTGGGTTTACTCATATACAATTGAGATAGCGATGAAAATAAATTGGTTACAAATAAATAAAGCGCAATTATATCATTTCACCAAATACTGATTCAAAACTAACAATGCTAAATCTTGATATAACTTACTATTACTCAACAAATTTGGATCAGAATTTAAAATTTGTAGTTGAATCTCATTATAAAGCAATGGTGAATTAAGCTGCTTTTCAAAATGACTCTGATAGGTTTCCTTAATCTTAGTTAAGGCAGACCCCATTATGCTTCCATCAAATTTAGCAATTGGCTTAGAACTAAATTCAGGCATCCCAGCTTGAGCTAAGTATTTTCTGATCATAATTCGAGCTAAACCATTCTCACGCTTCATATGTAACGGTAAACGATTACAAAACTCAACTAATTTTGGATATAGCAGTGGGTATTTATATTTAAACCCATAGTGACGCGCGATTAATGCACTATCTTCAATTCGGTAGCTTATGTGATTATTATCAATACCAATTAGTTGACGGACTTCAAATTCAGCCACTGAACTAGCTCTAGCTAGATATTCAGGTAGACTAAAGCCTAATTTAGCAAAATGTTGCTTTTTTTGTTGATAACGCCGCAAGAAAATTTTTTCACCTAAATCGGGAAACTGTGCTCGTATCCAGGTTTTAGCCTGCGCAATTATGGCTGGTTTTGGTAATTTATTAACTATATAATGTTGATGATATTCTTGCCACGCCTTTTTATACTCACCACGTTTAAGCAATTGTGGCAAGAAGGCCGACAAGTTGGCGTGACCAGACACACATTCATCACCACCAAAACCCGAGAGCAAAATTTTAGATTTACCTGCGGCTACCTGCGCATGAATAATATTAGCACCGAGCGGAAAAATACTTTGCATTTGTCCTGCTAAGACATTGGTAACCATCTCAAATGCTTCAGGTAAATTAAAGTCATCGGCATTGATATTACTATGTTTAAAAGCATATTTGTGCACCAGTTGCTCAACGAAATAACTTTCACGGAGACGATTGGCTGCAGGATCATAGTCCTGATCAAGATGAGTGTAGAGCATTAAAGGTTTATTTAAGTGATGGGCAGCTAAAATAATACTTGAAGAGTCGAGACCACCGCTACATTCAGCTGCGATTGCTGTTTCAGCACCAATTTGTAATTTAACTCCTTCATGGAGTAACTCGCTAAAATGTTCTAAATACTCATCTTCGTTTTTATAGTAAATTGTTTCGTTGCAATTGCTCGATAAACTCCAATACTGAGTTTGAATTACTTTATTGGCTGAAATGGTGACCACGTGATTAGGTTTAACCCGCTTAATGCCATTATAGAGCGTATCTTCATGTACTTTAGTCGAATGAATTAACATTTTACCAACCCAAAGCATATACTTGAGTTCTATTTCATTAACACTAATAACAATTCCATCTTGCCGTAAGGCAGGAATTAACTCTGCTAATGAAGAAGCAAAATAGATTCGCCGAGGAGTTAAATAATAAAAAAATGGCTCACAACCAAAATGATCACGTACCAACAGAATAATACCAGATGTATTATCAACAACTATACAAGCAAACTCAGTATAAGTGGTTTTCCAAAATTCAAATTCTGGATTCTGTTTCAGTTTCGCAATCAATTCAGTATTTGGTGAATAATAAGTTTTCTCACCAATACTAAATGATTGCCAATTTGATACATTAACTAGATGAAGCATAATTTAATCTCATAAAATTAATTGCTTACTATTAAAAGTAGTAAACCATTTTAGTATACTCGAAGTATTTGATTCTTGGACGCGAAGGATTGATAACAAAGACGACGCAGTAGAACTACATAAAGAGTCTTTTTTGAAATCCGACAAAGTCCAAGATTCAAAGATAATAAGTATAGATAGCATTATACTAGCGAAAAGTATAATAACTGTGCACTTATTGAACTAAAGTTGGTACATTGACATCATTATTTGCACCGTTACCAATTTGACCATTTGTGCCAGCTCCCCAGCAATATGTTTTACCTGCGTTTTCGCCACTTGCGGCTATCGCACAGCTAAATCTATAGCTAGTTGAAACATAGCCAAAGCTAGTGACGCCACTTGGCATGGTAACCGCAGTTGGAATTGAGACATTACTACTAGCACCATTACCGATTTGACCTGCAACACCGCTACCCCAACAATACACAACGCCTGTATTTGCCAATGAGCAACTAAAATTATCATTAGTTGATACAGATCTAAAACTAGTTACACCACTTGGCATGGTGACAGAAGTCGGTATATTAACATTATCATTTGCCCCATTACCGATACGACCATTACTACCAGCACCCCAACAATACACAACTCCTGTATTAGCTAGCGCACAACTAAGGGTAGCATTGGTTGAGATTGAGCTAAAACTAGTTACACCACTTGGCATCGTGACCGCAGTCGGTATGTTTACAGTTAAATCAGCACCATTACCTATTTGACCAGATGTACCACCTCCCCAACAATACACTACACCTGTGTTAGCCAGTGCGCAGCTAGATGCACCATTAGTAGAGATAGATTTAAAACTAGTTACACCAGCTGGCATGGTGACTTCAGTTGGTAGATTGACACTTAAACTAGCTCCGTTACCGATCTGTCCGGTAGTGCCAAGACCCCAACAATATATTTTGCCAGTATTGGCAATGGCACAGCTAAAATTTGTACCCAGAGATATTGAGCTGAAACTACTTACACCATTAGGCGTTGTTATAGCGGTAGGTATGTTTACACTACTATTCGATTCATTACCAATTTGCCCACTTGTGCCCGTACCCCAGCAATAAATCTGACCATTATTTGCAATAGCACAACTAAAACTAGAGGTAGTCACTACGACACTAAAACTAGTGACACCAGCTGGCATGGTAACCCCAGTTGGTAAATTAGTACTTGCATTAGTACCATTACCTGTTTGACCATTAGTACCATCACCCCAACAATATGGTTTACCATTGCTGGCAAGTGCACAACTATTTGTCCCGCTAGTAGAGACCATATTAAAGCTATTTACACCCGATGGGACTATAATATTAGTTGACGTATTAAAATATTCATTTCCTCGACCAAGATGACCACCTGCAGTTCCCCAACAGTAAGGCTTACCATTGCCTATTGCACAACTAAAGTTAGTATTAGTAGATACATTGGTAAAGCTCTCGACACCAACTGGCATTGTCACAGCAGTAGGAACATTTACACTACTATTCGCTCCATTACCAATCCGTCCACTTGATCCCGTACCCCAACAGTAAATCTTATTGTTATTCGCTAGTGCACAACTAAAGCTACCATTGGTAGATACTACATTAAATCTCTCGACACCAACTGGCATTGTCACTGCAGTAGGGACATTTACATTACTATTTGCTCCATTACCAATCTGACCATTTGTGCCCGTACCCCAACAGTAAATCTTACCAGTATTGGCGATGGCACAACTAAAGTTAGTATTAGTAGATACAAGAGTAAAACTCTCGACCCCACTTGGCATTGTCACTGCAGTAGGAACATTTACATTACTATTTGCTCCATTACCAATCCGTCCACTTGAGCCTGTACCCCAGCAGTAAATATTGCCATTATTGGCG
The DNA here is from genome assembly GCA_003538525.1 of Neisseriales bacterium. Lineage (GTDB taxonomy): Bacteria > Pseudomonadota > Gammaproteobacteria > Burkholderiales > UBA11063 > Aquella. Next base: position 1,625 of record DPRZ01000081.1, on the reverse strand, counting down.
ATTGCACAACTAAAGTTGCTATTAGTAGAGACCGCACTAAAACTTTCTACTCCACTTGGCATTGTCACTGAAGTAGGAATATTTACATTACTATTCGCTCCATTACCAATCCGTCCAATTGATCCCGTACCCCAACAGTAAATCTTACCAGTATTAGCGATGGCACAACTAAAGTTAGTATTAGTAGATACTGCATTAAAGCTGTCTACTCCACTTGGCATTGTCACTGCAGTTGGCACATTCACATTGCTATTGGCACTATTACCAATCTGTCCACTTATCCCAACACCCCAACAATATACTTGACCTGTATTGGCTAGCGCACAACTAAAATTATTATTGGTAGATACTGCATTAAAGCTGTCTACTCCACTTGGCTTTGTCACAGAAGTAGGAATATTTACATTATCATTCACTCCATTACCAATTTGCCCACTTGATCCCGTACCCCAGCAGTAAATCTTACCCGTATTAGCAATACCACAACTCAGAGTAGTACCAGTTGATACTTGACTAAAGCTAGTCACACCATCAGGCATGAATGCTTGCGATGGAAGAGAACTAACCCCTTGACCGTTACCCATCTGACCTCCACTACCTGTACCCCAGCAGGTAATGTTATTACTCAAGCTACCTGTTACCCGACAGCTATAATTATAATTACTGTCTGAATTAGTCGATACGGCAGGAATACCTAATAGCTGTGCACCATAAGACTCTGAATAACCACAAGAGCCATTTGAAGTACACGCAACTGGCGTAGCTGGGGTGGCATAATCTGCTAAAGCTTCGTAGCCTTTATCAGGATTATACATACACACTGAAGCGCTTGAAGCTCCGTTAGTATAATTATATTTATATTGGATTGACTTAAATGTGGCACTTTGAGCAGCACTTAGTTGCGCCGTACATCCACCTGCATAAGCATTACATAGATTATAATTAGATTGATCATTGGTTGAATAAGTTCCTGCAGGTATGGTAGTTGCACTTCCACCAATTGTCGTTACACTTGATAGACTTTCACAATGATCATCAGTATAGTAATTCATCTCAATACTGGCTAATGTAACTGGTGCTAATGCAGTAAAAATTTGTTGATTGCCAAGCTTTCCTGTGACCAATGTATTTTTTGAATCTAACTGAAGCTTGGCGGTAGTTGATAATGGTTTATAACTTAAGCTATTAATATAACTTTGTAACGTTAAATCATTCGTGGCATTATTTGCAATATTTTGATTACTCGCACCTAAACCACAGCCAGCCAAAGCTCCAAGTAATCCAACTAGCAATAAAATACGGCTAATTATCTTATTATTAACTACCATAAATACCTCCCTGACTTTCTAAAATCTGTTGTGGATCACCACTTAACACATACTCTGAAACATCAAGTTCCTCTAATCGTGGCACTTGATAGCTGATTCTCTCATTAAGGCCAATATCTTCCTTAGATCGCTCTTCGAGGTTTTTATAGCACATTTTTAAAATCCTAATATAGTAATTAAAATCAAATTAGCACCAAATATTCGATGAATATTTAGTGCTTTGTCAAATTATTATTGAACTAAAGTTGGTACATTGACATCATTATTTGCACCGTTACCAATTTGACCATTTGTGCC
>DPRZ01000086.1 GCA_003538525.1 Neisseriales bacterium | reverse complement strand
TAATTTATGAAACAATATGTTTTAGCCTTAGACCAAGGTACAACTAGTTCACGATCAATTTTATTTGATCATGATGGTAATATTTGTAGTAGTAAACAATTAGAATTCACGCAAATTTTCCCCGCGCCAGGTCTCGTTGAACATGATCCAATGGAAATTTGGTTAACTCAATTAACTACCGCTAAATTAGCCATGTCCGCAATTGGTGCACAAGCGCAAAACATCGTTGCCATCGGAATTGCCAATCAACGTGAAACCACTATCGTTTGGAATACCGAAACAGGAATTCCCGTTTATAATGCGATTGTCTGGCAAGATCGACGCACTTCAGATATGATTGATTTGCTTAAACAACAAGGTCATGCCGATTTATTTAGACGTAAAACTGGTTTAATTTTAGATGCATATTTTTCTGGAACAAAACTAAAATGGATTTTAGATAATGTCGCTGGTGTCCGCGAATTAGCTGCAGAGGGTAAATTAGCCTTCGGAACATCCGATAGTTGGCTAACCTGGAATTTGACCAATCGGCGCGAACATGTAACTGATGAATCTAATGCCTCTCGAACCCTGCTCTTTAATATCCACACTGGTAAATGGGATGAGGAATTATTAAAGATCTTAGATATCCCTGCAAATATCTTACCGCGCGTCGTGCCTTCATCGGGTGTAATTGGCGAGGCTAGCTCGGGTTTATTTGGAATCCGCGTACCAATTGCTGGCATCGCTGGCGATCAACAAGCGGCAACCTTTGGTAATTTATGTATACGCCCTGGTATGGTTAAAAACACTTATGGCACGGGCTGTTTTTTATTAAAAAATACTGGTACTAAAGCGCTTGAGTCAAAAAATAATTTACTGACCACTATCGGTTGGAATGTGAATGGCGAGCGTAATTATTGCCTTGAAGGATCAGTATTTATCGCTGGAGCTGCGGTACAATGGGTTCGTGATGGACTTAAATTTATTGATGAAGCCGCAGAAATTGAAGAACTTGCCAACCATGTCAAAGATAATGGCGGCGTATATATGGTGCCAGCCTTTGCTGGACTTGGCGCACCACATTGGGATCAATATGCACGAGGAATTATTGTCGGTATCACCCGTGGAACTAGCCAAGCACATATTGCGCGTGCTACACTAGAGTCAATTGCTTTTCAAGTCTCAGATGTGGTGCAAGCCATGAAATCAGATTCTGGAATTGGTTTAACCGCACTGCGTGTCGATGGTGGCGCCTGTAAAAATAATTTCTTGATGCAATTTCAAGCCGATATTTTAGATTGCGTGGTTGAGCGTCCAACTTGTCTTGAACTAACCGCTTTAGGCGCGGCATACTTAGCTGGTTTAGCAGTAGGCTTCTGGAAATCAACCGATGAATTAGAACAAGTTTGGAAGGTTGATCGCATCTTTGAACCTAAAATGGACGCGACTACCCGCAATGATCTCCTTGAGCATTGGCATAAGGCCGTTAGCCGTAGCCAGGGTTGGGCAAAAGAATAAATATGACACAACATTTTGACGTTATTATAATTGGTGGTGGCGCAACTGGACTAGGCTGTGCCGTTGAAGCTGCCAGCCGTGGTTATAAAACCTTACTGCTTGAAGCCCAAGATTATGGTAGTGGCACGTCTTCCAAATCAACTAAGTTGGTGCATGGAGGAATTCGCTATTTGGCTAATCTTGATTTTGCATTAGTTAAAGAGGGGCTCGAAGAGCGCTATTATTTCTTGCAAAATGCGCCTCATTTAGCCACGCGCCAAAGCTATCTAATCCCTTTACAAAATTTATCTGAAAAATTTAAATATTGGCTCGGGATTAAACTCTATGATTTTTTGGCTGGTAAGCGCACAGTTGGCTTTAGTCGCTTTTTATCCAAAGCTGCAACTCTCCAAGAAGCTCAAGATTTAAATGCCCGCAAAATTACAGGCGGTGCAATTTATTTTGACGGTAAATTTGATGATACACGGATGCTAATTAGTTTGGTTAAAACTTTTGAACAACTGGGTGGCACAGCTTTAAACTATCATCAAGTCACTGAATTTATTGAACAAAATGGCAAAATTAGCGGAGTTCAGGTCTATGATCAATTAAAGCAATCCAACCATGAATTTAGCGCCAAATTCGTTATTAATGCAACGGGAACCTTTAGTGATAACTTAATGGATTTGGCCGAACCAACCAAAACCCACCATGCGGTTGCCGCAGCGCAAGGTACACATTTAGTTTTTGATAAAGCCATTTTTGATTCACCACATGCAATTTTAGTCCCTGAGACCAGTGATGGTCGAGTACTGTTTATTTTACCGTGGCACGACAAAATTGTGGTGGGAACAACCGATATCAAAGTTGATACACCAAGCCTAGCACCTCAAGCACAACCTGAGGAAATTGATTTCATTCTAGCCACTTTAAATGCTTACGGTACACAGCAAGTAACCCGTAAAGATATTCGCGCGGTATTTTGTGGTCAGCGTCCATTAGTTAAACCCGCAAATGCCAAAAACACCGCCAAAATTTCACGCAAACATGAAATCATTGAAACCCAAAATGGTTTAATTACCATGGTTGGCGGCAAATGGACGATTTATCGCCGGATGGGACAAGATACGATTAATTATTTGGAGAAAACTCGTGGCTTAACGCCAACTAAATCCAATACCACCAACTTGCATTTATTTGGCTATACCACCACGCCTGAAGCTTATCCACTCAGTAGCTATGGCACGGAAGTAACTCAAATTAAATTAATTCAACAAGAGTTAAATAATTATGAACTACTCCATCCGCAACTCCCCTACTTTAAAGCCGAAGTGATTTATCAAGTCCGTCATGAGCACGCACGGAATATTGAAGATGTCTTGCTGCGCCGTACTCGCGCAATTTATTTAGATGCACGTGTGGCTATCGAAATTGCGCCATTAGTCGCACAATTGATGGCAATTGAATTGAAGTTTGATCGTAACTGGCAAGAGCAACAATTAGCCAGCTTTAAATTAGCCGCCAGCAAATTTTTAATTGACTAAGCGTCTATTGAACTTGCCTTAATTGGCGCCAATGGCAGCGGTACATAAACTCATACAAGTGCTCTCGGGTGGCGAAAAAGCG
>DPRZ01000077.1 GCA_003538525.1 Neisseriales bacterium | reverse complement strand
CATATAAGTATTGGTCATGCGCGGTAATGGATTACTAGCAAATGATTCACGCCGTCCATTTCCCGTCGATTGCGTATTCATCAAGCGCGCATTCAATTCATCGTACAGGTAACCTTGCAATATTCCGTCCTCAATCAAAACCGTACGCTGTGTAGGATTACCCTCATCATCAATATTTAATGAACCACGCCGATCAGCAATACAACCCTCATCAATTACGGTAACGCCGTTACTCGCAACTTGTTGCCCAATCTTACCGCTAAACGCTGAGCTGCCTTTGCGATTAAAATCGCCCTCAAGCCCATGTCCAACCGCTTCATGTAAAATTACGCCAGCCCAACCATTACCTAACACGATGGGCATTTCACCACTTGGCGCAGCCTTAGCCTCTAGTTTTAACATAGCTTGCTCATAGGCTTTATCAATATAGCTAGCTACCATCTCGGGTGAAAAATAACTCAATTCATAACGCCCACCACCGCCAGCACCAGCACGTTCAAGTTTACCATCTTTACTCACAATTAGGCTAATACTCAGGTGAATTAACGGACGAATATCGCTAAATTGACGTTCATCACTCCGTGCTAAATAAACCTGATCATATTCCAAATTAATGCTTGCAATGACATTCGTTACATAACTATTTTTTCGCCCGAGCTGATCAATTTGCTGTAACAAGCTAATTTTAGCCGCGCTTTCCATTGAATACAGTGGATTAGTCAACGTATATAAATCTAATTGCGCGCTGGGCGCTTGACTATACGCTTTAGCTATTCCAGACACGTTTTCAATAAATAAATTATCCACCAAGTTGCTGATTAGCTGCGTATCTAGCGCATTGGCATAACTAAAGAAAGTTTTTTCACCACACACCGCACGCACACCAATCCCTTGATTAATTGCAAAACTTCCCGATTTGATAATCCCCTCATCCAACACCCACGACTCACTTGCCGTATTTTGTAGATAAAGATCGGCAAAATCAATGCCGCGGTGGGTTAATTTAGCCAACTGACGATTCAGAAAGGTTTCATCCAATTGATTGTTATATAATAGATTTTGGCTAACTTGAGCATGGGACATAGTTTATTCCAACATAAAAAAAGCCACTTGCAACTTTAAATAACTAGTAATTTTAATCATTATAACTCTGCAAAGTGGCTGGTGCAAAAATTTGAAGGCTTAGTTTCCCGCTGGTTGCTGTGGCGTATCACCAGCACCTTGGATTCGATCTAATTTATAGCTAACTTTGTATTGACTACGTAATGAACCAACATAAGCATTCAAATTCATCATTGAATATTGACTAGCTAATTGATCAACAACTTTCTGATTTTGCTGATCCAAGGTTTTATCTACGGCTTGACTATTTATTTGGTAAATTACGTACGCACCATTGGCATTAACTGCACCACTATAGGATGGAAATTGTGCTGGCGCTGCGAAAATTTGGCGTACCGCCATTGGGTCAATATCTTTACTTTGCCCAAGTAATGACACATTTTGCGGATTGGTAAAATTAAGTTTCAATTTACCTTGTTGTAACTGAGCTAAATCTTGTTGTCCAACGCTTGCTGCCATTTGCGCAGCTTGCTGTGCCTTAAGTGCATTACTAATTTCACCACTTACCTCGCTAATTGGACGTTGTTTCGCCGCTTGATATTCACTGGCACGCACTACAATCGAGCTACCATTGCCCAAATCAATCACTTCACTATTATGATGTTTATTTAGCACATCATCGGTGAAAATTGCTTGTTGTACTTTTTGATTAGCAAATAATCCTTGTGTAGCACCTTTGGCTACCCAATCGCTAGTTTGCACAACTAGGCCAGTTTTTTGTGCAGCTGGTGCCAAACTATCTGGTTGATTGTAGCTCAGGTCATTTAACTGATCAATCACGCTTTGGAGCTGTTGTTGAGCTTTTTGCTTTTGAACTTGAAGCTCAGCCGCTTGACGCAACGATGCCGTATCATTACCTTTAATCTCATTGACTTTAATAATATGGAAACCAAATTGAGTTTCAACTAAACCGCTAATTTGATCTTTCTTCAAACTAAAGGCTGCCGATTCAAACTCTTTTGCCATCACGCCTTTAGAGAAGAAACCTAAATCACCACCATTCGCCGCAGAACCAGGATCTTGTGAATATTGTTTGGCTAATTCGGCAAATTTAGCAGGATTAGCTTTCACTTGAGCTAAAATTTGTTCGGCTTTAGCTTTAATTTGCGCAATTTGTTCTGGCGTTGCACCACTTGGTACGGTTAATAAAATATGTGACGCATCAACTTGTTCATTTGAACCGCTATTTGGGTGATCTTGCAAATATTGATTAATCTCGGCATCACTAACTTTTATTGAGGAAGATAAGCTATCTAATGAAACTTGAATATATTGTAATTTAACTTGATCAGGCACAGTATATTTGGCAATATTTTGCTTGTAATAAGCATTGATGTCGCTTTCAGTTACATTGATTTTCGGATAAAATTGCTGAGTATCAACCACATATTGCGAGACATTACGTTCGCGACTTAATAAAGCGATAAATTTATTTTGAAAGGTTGTTGAGGTAAAATATGAATTTTTAAAAAAATCTATAATTTGCTCAATCAAAATTTGCTGATTAACATTTTGCTCAAATTTAGCCGAAGTTGAATAACTCTGTTTTAAATAATCTTCATATTTCTTAACATCAAATTTTCCATTAGTTTGAAACATTGGAATAGCAGCAATCGCTTGTTGTAATTGAGCCGTGCTTGCCGACATATGATTATCTTGCAACGCATTGATTAATAATTGACGATTAATTAAACCAAATAAGACCTGCATTTTATCTTGTGGTTGCCCAGGATTTTGACTCATCGCATTATCAATATCTTGGGTATAAATTTTGTTACTACCAACTTTTGCAACATAGCCATCATCGCCGCCCATATCTAGGTAACCACTTACGCCCCACACTACAAAAGTCGCCGTAATCGCAATTAAAATCCCTTTAACCGTTTTTTGGTGACGTTCAACTACATTAAACATGCTAGTCCCTTTATTCTTAAAATTAAATAAATTCCTTGATTGGATTAACCAAGATTATAGTTCGGAGCTTCTTTAATAATCTGCACATCATGAACATGCGATTCTTTAATTCCTGCTGCCGATATTTCAACAAATTCTGCATAGCGATACATTTCATCGATATTGGCACAACCCAAATAGCCCATCGACGCACGTAAACCGCCCATTAATTGATGTACGACCGCATTTAATGAACCTTTATGTGGCACACGTCCCTCAATACCTTCGGGAACTAATTTATCTTGTGCCGCGTCTTTTTCTTGAAAATAACGATCGGCTGACCCCTTACTCATTGCCCCCAATGAGCCCATTCCACGATAAGATTTATAACTGCGTCCTTGATAAAGCTCAAGATCACCAGGCGCTTCATCGGTTCCAGCCAATAAGCTACCCAACATTACACATGAAGCACCTGCGGCAATGGCTTTTGCTACGTCACCCGAAAAACGAATTCCACCGTCCCCAATAACTGGCACGCCACTCTCACGCAAATAATCTGCAACATTTGCGATTGCGGATAATTGTGGCACACCAACCCCTGCGACAATTCGTGTCGTACAGATTGAGCCAGGACCAATTCCAACTTTAACACAATCAGCACCCGCATCAACTAGCGCACGCGCTGCTGCCGCTGTTGCAATATTTCCACCCACGACATCAATTTGCGGGTAATTGCGTTTAATCCAACGCACTCGATCAATTACCCCTTGTGAGTGACCATGCGCAGTATCAACAATAATCACATCGACACCTGAAGCTACTAATAAACTCACGCGCTCCTCGGTATCACCTGCAGAACCAACCGCAGCTCCCACGCGTAAACGTCCGTATTCATCTTTATTGGCTAATGGAAAGGCTACATTTTTGGTAATATCTTTAACTGTAACTAATCCACGCAATTCAAAATTATCATTAACTACCAACACCCGTTCAATCCGATGTTGATGCATTAATTCTTTAGCTAATTCAATTGAATCACCTTCTTTAATTGTAACTAGTTTTTCTCTTGGCGTCATTACATTGCGCACAGGCTGATCTAAATTAGTTTCAAAACGCAAATCACGATTGGTTATGATTCCAACCAATTTACCATGTTCAATCACTGGCACACCAGAAATACGTCGTTTTTGGGTTAAAGCAACTAATTCACGCAGTGGTGTATCTGGCTTAGTAGTAATAGGATCTTTAACAATCCCAGATTCATGACGTTTAACACTAGCAACCCGACTAGCTTGAAATTCTGGTGGCATATTTTTATGAATAATTCCAATTCCACCCTCTTGTGCCATCGCAATTGCCATCCGTGCTTCAGTCACCGTGTCCATTGCCGCAGAAACTAGCGGAATATTTAAATTTAAATTGCGCGTAAATTTAGTCGTTAACCGAACATCTTTAGGTAATACGACTGAGTGCGCTGGCACTAATAAAACATCGTCAAAGGCATAAGCTTTTTGTAAAATTTTTAACATTTTTATCTAAACTCCAGTGGTTATTTAATATCTACTTGTTGAATAATATTGGTAAAATCTGTCACATCTTGAAATGAGCGGTAAATTGAAGCAAAGCGAATGTAAGCAACTTTATCTAATTTAGATAATTGTTCCATCACCATATCACCAATTGCACGGCTATTAATTTCGCGCTCAGCATGCATTAAAACTCGCTGACGCACACGTTCAATCGCTTCATCAACTAGGCTAGTTGCAACTGGGCGTTTATGGAGCGCCTTCATAAAACTAACTCGAATTCTCGTTTCGTCATATTCTTGACGGCTACCATTAGTTTTAACTACGGTTGGCAATTGTAATTCAATTTTTTCAAAAGTATTGAAACGTCGATCACAAGCAACACATTTGCGTCGACGTTTTACCAGCATTTTGTCTTCGCTCAAGCGTGTATCAATTACTTGAGTATCGTCACAATTACAAAACGGACACTTCATCCGAGCTCCATTTCTTGTTACTTAATTTTTGATTAATGGGAAACCTAATGCCTCACGTGAAGCATAGTATTTTTCTGCAACTAATTTAGCTAAATTACGAATTCGTCCAATGTAAGTCGCACGTTCAGTTACCGAAATTGCGCCACGCGCATCCAACATATTAAAAGCATGCGCCGCATTCAGAATCATTTCGTAACCAGGAAGAACTAAATCTACTTCCAATAAGCGTTTAGCTTCGCTTTCATAATTATTGAAATTACT
>DPRZ01000284.1 GCA_003538525.1 Neisseriales bacterium | reverse complement strand
CACTGTCTTGCATTGGTATATCCATTATACTGGTAAATATAATATATTAATTATCTAGTAATACTAGATAATAGCACAATTATATTTACTATCGCAAGTAAATATAACACTCAAATAATCTAGTAATACTAGACTATTTAGATCATTAATTTACTCAATTTTAATAACCATGCCTATTTGCCAATACCACCTACCTTAAAACTTACATTTCATTGCCATCTTAACTTATTTACTGTTTAGAATCATGCTAGAATAACTACAATAACTTTATAAGGAATCAACAAAATGGCAAAAATAATTGGACTTGGCGGTGTATTTTTTAAAGCTAAAGCGCCACTTGAATTAGCTAGCTGGTATAAACAATATCTTGGTCTCGACACACTTGAATGGGGTGGTGCGGTTTTTCCATGGCAAAATTTACCCGTTTTAAATGCAAATGCATATAATCTTTGGACTCCAATGGAAGAACAAACTGACTATTTTGCTCCGAGCACCCAAAATTTTATGCTAAATTTCGTGGTTGATGACTTAGCCGAATTAGTTAAAAATCTACAACAACAAAATCTTGCTATCAGTGAAATTCAAACTCAAGAACAAGGTAAATTTGCGTGGATTTTAGACCCAGAAGGTAATAAAGTTGAATTATGGGAACCGGCAAAAGCAGACTAAATCAGCTACAGTCCTATAACCATAACCCCGTAAAGAATGTTTATTCACGGGGTTAATTAATTATGCAGATAATTTCTAGCCTCTAACTTCGATCATGAATTTAATCAGCTAATTATTAGATTTAACTATTTAAACTGAATGATTTCACTAATAACTCGCGTCCGTGTTCAATCACATAATCACTAAATGCACCACAATTTTGACATGGATCATATAGATTAAGCAAATTAAAACTCGTGCCACATTGATTACAACGCGCCAAACCATCAACTTGTTCTAAATTTAATTTAAGCATAGTACAATTCATTTTTTCGGCAACTACAGGAAACCAAAATTGCAGCGACTCAACATCCACGCCAGCTAATTTACCAACTTCAATGCTAACCTCAGCAACATTATCCAAGCGCTCATGATTAGCCTTGGCTACTTGTTTAATAATTCCTTGACATAATGAAAATTCATGCATTATTTTATTCCTCTAACTTAAAAAAATTGCTCAAACCAGTATTGCGTTGAATATGATTTGCCATGGCATGGAGAATCAAATCTTGACTACTAAAAATAGTCACTCGTGATTTGGCACGCGTAACGCCAGTATAAACTAGTTCACGGCTTAATAAATTCGTGCCCTCATTCGCTTGTGACATTTCAGGCAAGACTAAATTAACTTGCTGATATTCAGAACCTTGCGATTTATGAATGGTAATTGCGTAGGCTAAACTATGTGCAGGTAACACCTCAGGAATAAATTGCCGCCCATTTTCAAAAACAATTTGCACCTTATCGCCATCCAGCACACAAATCCCAATATCACCATTAAACAACTCAAGATTATAATCGTTTTGTAAAATAATAATTGGTCGCCCGCTATACCAAGTATCCAGATGTCCAATTTGCTGTTTAATGCGGCGCTCAATCTGCAGATTCAGGTTATCGCAACCGAGTACCCCACGATTAGTTAAACACAACACCGCTTGTTGATTTAATTGCGCAAATAACTGCTTAATTGAACTGAGACTAATTTCATTCACTAATTGCGCAGAGTCCAAATAATTCAGTAACGGATTATCCTCGCGCGTAAATAAATAATTTAAAACTTGCCCTAATTTTGCGGGATAGAGTTTAACTTGCTCGCCAGTGGCAAGAATTTGTGCTACCAATGCAGCATCTTGAGTTAACAGCGCTTGAGCTAAAGCATAAATCTCACCTTGATTGCGATTGCTAGTAACTAGTTCTGCGGCTAAACTTTTCTCATGATAAGCAAACAAATCATAGGCTTGATGATCTCGGCTAATTTTACGTAAATTTACCAATGACGCAAAAACATAGCCCTCTTCCACCGAGGAAAGCTGATTTTTATCACCGAGCAAAACGATGTGGCGTAATTTAGTTGGATCAAGCGCCGCGAGTAATTTACTAAATAGCGGTAAGCCGACCATCGAAGACTCATCAACGATTAAAACCTCAACCTCAAGTAAATTTTGCGCATTATGGCGAAAATAAATATTCTGTGGAAGATAGCCGAGCAACTTATGAAGTGTACCAAAATTAGTTTGCTCAGCTAATAACAGCGCAAAACACTCCAGCGAAATCCCCAAATCACTCGCACTAGCCAAACTCGCCACGCTGTGCTCAATCGATTCACGCACACGCACCGCAGCTTTGCCTGTTGGCGCACAAATCTTAACTTTTAATTCCGCACCATAAATTTGATAAAACAACCATAACAATAACGTCACCGTAGTCGTTTTACCTGTACCAGGTCCACCAGTTATAATGCTAAATTGTTGCTGCGAGCTTTGGATAATAGCCGCCAATTGTTCGGCATTGGGTTTATTCTCACGGGCAGATAATTGCTCCAATTTAGCGCATGCCGCCTGCTGGACATCCTGTGCGCCATTTGGCAGACCAGAGGCTAATTGACTAACTTGCTGCGCTAAATCTAATTCATAAGCTAGATATTTACTAATATACAATAAATCACCTGAAGCTAACGCTAAATAACTCAACGGCGTTGCCTGCAGATTTAACGGCACACTGGAATAGAGCGTAACTAAGCCACTTAGTTGTAATAAATCTTGAATTTGAGCTGGATTAAGGGCTAATTTTTCCGTCAATAATTCAACCCGACTACAGCTATGTCCTGCCGCTAAATCGGCAAACAACTGTTGAAAAATCTGGGTTAATTGCTCACGCTGCACGAGTGGTAAATCAGGATTAGCCAAACTAAGTAACTGACGGCTAATTGCAGATAATTCGAGATTAGCCATGCTGTGCTCCTTTAAACAATTGATCTAATTCAGCAACTAAGCGCTGGCAATTGCGATCCAGATAAACCCCATCACCGTCTTGGGTTGTAGTAGTGTAAATTCCACGCACATAAAAATACACCGCACCACCAATTAAATCACTGGCATCATCCAAACCTAAGCGCTGTTCCAAATAGCGCTTCACTGCTACCAAATAAAGTAAATATTGCAAATAATAATGATGTTCTGCCAGCGAATCCAACAATGAATTTTCCGTCACGGTGTGATTATCGGCGGCGGTATAATTATTCAAGCGATTGGTTTTATAATCTAAAACCCAATATTTACCTTGATGTTCAAAAAACAAATCAATAAACCCAACCAAAAATCCCGACTCAATCCGCTCTAAACTTTGACAAGCTAAGGTAAATGGATGTTCCACGCCAAAATGTTTTGCCAGTAATTTAACGACTTGTTCGCGCAATGAAATTGGATCGTGGATGGTTAAATTAAAATCCAGCTCATGTAGCTTGGGATTAAAATCATTTAAACTCCGTCCATCCAAAAGTGGATAGGCAAACGCTTCATCAAGCATACTGGTTAATTGTTCAACATAATCATTATTCGTCAGTTCCAGATTAGCCTGCTGAAGTAATTTGATTAATTGTGGCTGGCTAAATGGGTAATTTTCACATAGTTCATGAAAGAGCACACCAAACACCGCACCTTTTAATTTGCCATCACTTAAAATTGAATAGCGATAACTGAGCGCCACTTCCGCCGCAACTTCATTTTTGACAAAATAATCACTGCTAGCCATAAAATCATCTGAATTATGCGCGGTTAAACCGCTATAACTTTGCCGCACATAGCTGGCTTCAATGCTCAACTGAGGATTAACATAATTAAAATTACTCGTATTAGTTGAATGAGTCTCGGGGTTATAACGTAGCGCTTGCAAATCTTGCGAGCTAATTTCATTACGTTGATAAGCGACTACACCAGGAAATAAATTCAGATCTTTGAATGCATTCAATGGATTAGCGGCAAAAAACTCGGGATAACTAAATAAACGATGGCTAACATCCTGCGCTGATTTAGCCGTATAGCCAAATAGCTCGACTAATTTATCGGGGCGCTGCATGCTGTTATAACCACCAGTTTTAGTTTTTGTCGGCTCTTTAAGATAAATATATAAGCGACTTTTGGCACGCGTTAATGCCACATAATTTAAGCGTTGCGCCTCGGTATTATCATTAGCAACAATTTGCTGCCCTGTGAGCGGATCCAAAATTAACTCGGCATGACTTTGCCCTTGGCTACGAAAATTACTAAAAAATGGACGATGATAATTAAAATCATAAGTTCCATCTAATTGAATTCCGCTTTTAAAATAGGGGCAAAATAGCACCTCATATTCCAAGCCCTTAGCTTTATGTTGCGTAGTAATAATAATTTGCTCATCGTCATTATCTAAGCGCACCAATTCTTCATTATTGCCCTCTAAGTCGCCACCTAATTGAGTTTCAGCTGTGCTGATTTTTTGTTTAAACCAATAGAGTAATTCACTCTGATTATGTAATTTGCGGGCTTGTTTATTGAGTAACTCGGCTAACTGCCATAAATTGGCTAATTCACGATTACTTAGCGTTGCCTGCGCCGCAGCATGCCGACTAACCACATCCTCTAACAACGCATAAATTAAAGAAAAAATCCCCTTGCGTTCCCAAATTCCCTTATAGGCAAAAAATTGCTTATACCAAAATTCGAGCTGCGGATTATTTTCTTGGGTATTGCCAGCTAAAAAAGTTAACTCTAAATTAAAAACTTGACTACTTAAGGCACGCATAAAATTACGCCGATTTGCCAGATCTGCAATTGCACTCAAAATCAGGTATAAATCCGCAGCGCTACTGGTGGCAAAAATATTGCCTAATTTAAGCTCGGCGGCTTTAACCCCAAACTTGCGTAAATAATT
>DPRZ01000153.1 GCA_003538525.1 Neisseriales bacterium | reverse complement strand
TCACACAAAGCTCTTAACCACATCAAAAATATAACCTTAAAATCTAATGACTCTATTTAGCAATATAAAATTCTACTTTGAAATTATCTACTATAAATTTAGCCATCTACCAAAAACATAGCTGCAGTATTTGATATCAAAAAACTGCAGCTAGCTTTGACAATTAATTTAGCACCAAGTGATTATTCAACCCGATCATCAATACTCATCAATTGTACATTCCCACCCGTTGCGGTAACATTGATACTTACGGTACGTTCGGTTACCAATAAATGCAAGTTATAACCACCATTCGCGGCTGGCAAAATATGCGTCAATAAACTATCACGCTTAGCTAAATCAAGTTTAAATTTAGCAATATCCGTATAATCAGCACTCACTAAAACCGCATGAATTAAGTTTACCGTAGTTAAATCATGGCTGTAATAAGAGCTTTTTGGCAAATGACTACCTAACGCATCGGCAACACCATCCACAGGCATAATGACTTGATTACCCGTTGCATACGCATGAATTACCTGTACGCAATAATCATATAACGAATTAGCTAAACAACCAACATAACCACGGGCAGCAAACAACATAAAGTTACGCTCACCAGTTGGTCCAGGCAAATTAACTTGCTCAGTTAATGGTGAATGTTGTTTCAATTCGGCGGCTAAATTAGTTAACGCAGCAACCTGTTCAGCAGTTAAATCGAGCTGATTCAGACAATTTACAAAATTATCCACTAAACTAAAATTAACCACTTTTTTACTCAGTTGCGATTGCGGTTGTGCCTGAGTATTAACCAAACGATATAAGTAGAGTGGACCACCAGCTTTAGGACCAGTTCCCGATAAACCTTCACCACCGAACGGTTGCACACCAACTACCGCACCAACGGTATTGCGATTAATATAAATATTACCCGCTTTAATTCGGTTATACACTTTTGCCGCAGTTTCTTCTAAACGACTATGCAAGCCTTGGGTTAAACCATAACCACTCGAGTTAATTTCATTAATTACCGCATCCAAGTCTTTACCCTCAAAGCGAATAATGTGCACCACAGGACCAAATACCTCACGTTTTAATTCGGTGATTGAGCCAATTTCAAATACGGTTGGCGCAACAAAAATACCCTCTTCACACTCGGCTTGAAGTTTAGTTTGATAACACATCCGCGCCGTTTTACGCATACTCTCAATATGCTCAAGCAAAACTTGTTGTGCCTTACGATCAATCACTGGACCGACATCGGTGTTTAAATTCCATGGATTACCCACGCGTAAATCATCCATCGCACCTTTTAACATGGTGATCGTTTTATCCGCAATATCAGCTTGTAAATACAACACCCGCAGCGCTGAACAACGTTGACCAGCACTATCAAAACCTGAACTTAACACATCCACTACCACTTGTTCTGGTAGCGCCGTTGAATCGACAATCATGGTGTTTTGTCCACCAGTTTCGGCAATTAACACCCCTGAATTTACCTTAGCGGCTAAATTTTGATTGATGGTTTGCGCAACCTCGGTTGAACCCGTGAAAATAACCCCAGCAATCCGTGGATCCTTGGTTAATTCATTACCAATTACGCTACCGCTACCTGGCATTAATTGCATCGCTCCAGCTGGAATACCCGCCCGATGCATTAATTTTACCGCATAATAAGCGATCAAATTAGTTTGCGCCGATGGTTTGGCAATTACCGTATTACCTGCAGCTAAGCTACTAATTACTTCGCCGACAAAAATCGCGAGTGGGAAATTCCATGGGCTAATACATACCACTGGACCAATCGCTTGATGCGTAGTATTATCAAATTCATTTGCCACTTGTGCCGCATAGTAACGGCAGAAATCCACCGCCTCACGCACTTCGGCAATTCCATTACTTAAGGTTTTACCCGCTTCACGCACTACGATATGCAACATTTCGTAATAATTCAATTCCATCAAATTAGCAAATTTAATAATTCGTGCCGCACGTTCTTGCGGAGTAGTTGCCGACCATTCTGGAAAAGCCCGTAACGCGTTACTCACCGCAACATCAACTTCCGCCAAAGTTGCATTACTCACAAAACCGACTACATCATTTTGTTTAGCTGGATTACGCACTTGTTTTGCTTCGCGTTCGCTAACTTTATAATCCCACAACAACGGTTCAGCGGTATAAACTTTTGCAAAATATTGATTCAGTTCAGTGTCTAATTCAGCTAACTGCAATTCATCAGATAAATCCAGACCTTTAGAGTTAACCCGATTACCTGGATAAATTGCTAAAGGTTTATTAAAATATGGATTCGAGGCACCCGCGGTTTTACGTACTAACTCAACTGGGTTTACCACTAATTCTTCAATTGGAATTTCTGGATCAACGAGTTGATGCACAAACGACGAATTAGCCCCATTTTCAAGTAAGCGCCGTACCAAATAAGCCAGTAACGTTTCATAGGTTCCAACTGGCGCATAGACACGGCAAGCTAAACCCAAATGTTCCGCACCAACCACGTTATTATATAAAGTTTCACCCATACCATACAGACATTGGAACTCAAACTCTTTATCTTCCGCAATAGTGTAAATTGCCGCCAAACTATAGGCATTATGCGTGGCAAAGGCTGGGTAAATTTGTCCTTGTGCACCCAACATTTTTTTAGCACAGGCTAAATAAGATAAATCGGTGTGAAATTTACGCGTATAAACTGGATAATCGAGTTGTCCATCAACTTGCGCCCGTTTAATTTCACTATCCCAATACGCACCTTTTACCAAACGCACCATAATCCGATTATTCGCACGTTTCGCCAAATCAATTACATAATCAATCACAAATGGCGCACGGCGTTGATAAGCTTGAATGACAAAACCAATTCCATCAAAGCCAGCTAAATCTTCATCTAAAACTAATTTTTCTAATAAATCTAAAGAAATTTCTAAACGCTCGGTTTCTTCGGCATCAATAAATAACGCAATTTTATATTGTTTAGCCAATAAGAATAAATGGCGTAAGCGTGGAAATAACTCACTCATTACCCGATCCCGTTGTGCGCGCGAATAACGCGGATGAATCGCCGATAATTTAACCGAAATCCCTGGACCATTTTTCGCACCACGTCCATTATTTGCAATCCCCACGCTATGAATCGCGTTAATGTAGCTCTCCATATAACGTTGCGCATCTTCATCGGTCAGCGCTGCTTCACCCAGCATATCGTAAGAAAATTGATAACCTTGTTTTTCGGGAGCAATTGAGGCTTTTAGCGCTTTATCAATACTCTCACCCATCACAAATTGATTACCCATAAAACGCACCGCAGTTTCCATCGATTTACGGATAACTGGCTCACCAAATTTACCAATCGTCCGAATCAAACCCGCGGTTAAACTCGCGCTATCATTAGCACTAACTAATTTACCCGTTAATAATAAACCCCAACTCGAAGCATTGACAAAGAAATTATCGCCATAGGTATGACTGCGCCAATCGCCAGTTTTAATTTTATCTTGAATTAATTTATTTTGGGTGTACTTATCGGGAATGCGTAACAAACTCTCCGCCAAACACATTAAGGCAATCCCCTCTTGACTCGAGAGTTTAAATTCTTGCATTAAGGCATCCACGCCCTTACCATCAATGCGATTATCGCGGACTTTTTGAATTAAATTGGTAGCAACTTGTTTGATTTTAGTTTCGTGATCACTATTCCAATCGAGAATAGTTAATAGATTTTGAATGCATTCTTGTTCGTTACGACGATAGTTTTGACTAATTTGAGCTTTTAATTCACTCTGCGGTTGTAAGGCTAAATTAAACATCTGACATCCTTTATTTGAGAAGAATAATTGACGAATTATTATATAAATAGATCCAATTTACTGAAAATAAAACTTGATTTAGTGCCTAGCGTGAACGCCAGAATTATATTGAGATTAATAGGTTAATCGTTGTAGCCATATTATACCAAAATATCACAAAATTAGATTAGCAAAATAAGCACATGGTATAATTTAAAGTTCAAACTTT
>DPRZ01000158.1 GCA_003538525.1 Neisseriales bacterium | reverse complement strand
ATAAAGCTTTGACCACCAAAACCAGGATTAACCGACATCAGTAAAATTACATCAACTTTATCCATAACATAATCTAGATAGCTCAATGGCGTAGCAGGATTAAACACCAAGCCACACTTCAAACCATAGCTTTTTATCAAACTTAAACTACGATCAATGTGTTGACTCGCCTCAGGATGAAAAGTAATAATATCCGCACCAGCATTAGCAAATTGGGTGATCAACTCATCAACAGGACTCACCATTAAATGCACATCGATTGGTGAATTACCACAATAAGGCTTAATCGCTTTACAAACGGCAGGACCAATAGTTAAATTAGGTACATAGTGATTATCCATTACATCAAAATGAATCCAATTAGCCCCAGCCTCCAGTACTTGCTTAACCTCTTCGCCTAAACGAGCGAAATCTGCCGACAAAATACTTGGTGCAATAATAAATTGTTTAGTCATAACCATTACTCTTAAAAGTTAAATTTTTATGTTCTTGATAAAATCATGTAAAATATGCGCAGTCAAACCCCAAATCAATTCACCATCATGCCAAAAACATTGATTGTGTTTTATGCTTGGGTAGTCTGGATTAATCGAAAATTTGCTAAGATCTAATTCATCCAAACTGATAAACAGTAATTTAGCTACCTCAGCTGAATTAAAACCACTAATTTCACCATTCAGCCGCGCAACTACAGGATAAACACATTGTTTCGACACCACACTACTCTCAGGAAGCATACACAAAAATGGCTCAACGCTTCCCGTAAAACAAACTTCCTCATGAAATTCACGAATTGCAGTTGCAACAATCGAAGTATCGCTATCGTCAAATTTACCACCAGGTAAACAAACCTGTCCAGTAAAAGAACGCAATTCTGCCGAGCGCTTGGTAAGAATAATGGTATTATTTAATATACCAATCAAGACTGCGGCAGAATTATGTAGCACTATTTAGCGCTCTTAGCCAGAGTAGAACTTTCTACTGGTAAGGGCTTACCTTCAATAATATTTAATGCCCAATCCAATTGAAAATCATTTTTAAGATCGACTTGAGCTAGAGATTGATCGGCAACCTTAGGCATTTTTTTCATTTTAGCATCAGCTTTAGCTTTTATCTCATCTTGAGTCATAATCTGTTTTGCAGGGCGAATAATTGGTACCGACTCCAATTTAGCATTTTTATCTAATGCATTTGGATTATCAATATGATGGTCCAAACTAGCCTCCGTAACATCCCAACTATCTAAAATATCACTATATTCACTTTGGATAATTACATCAGGCTTAATTCCTTCAGCTTGAATTGAACGACCTTTAGGTGTGTAATATAACGCCGTGGTTAATTTAATCGCTGTATCTTTTGATAAAGGAATTACCGTTTGTACCGATCCTTTGCCAAAAGTCTTAACTCCTAAAATACGCGCACGCTTATAATCCTGCAATGCACCAGATACAATTTCAGATGCAGATGCGGTCCCTTGATTAACTAGTACCACCATTGGTAAAGTTTTAAAGATCGCAGGAATTGAATTCATACTTGCTTGTTGCGTACCATCAATATCATAATCATTTGGCGATGCATAATATTTTTGCTTCGCACTTGCCAAACGTCCATCGGTGTAAACTACTAAGCTATCCTTAGGTAAGAACACGCCTGAAACACCAACCGCTGACTGTAATAAACCACCTGGATCATCCCGCAAATCTAAAACTAGCCCTTTTAGATGTGGATTAGTTTTATACGCTTTATTTAATGCTAGAGCCAATTCATTACTCGTATCAGCTTGAAAATTGGTAATTCGAATATAGGCATAATCAGGATTTAGCATTGTGGATTGAACACTACGTACCGCAATTTTAGCGCGCGTAATCGTAAAGTCAATTGGTTTCAAGGAGTTCGCGCGGGCAACCGTAATGACAACTTTAGTTCCCTCTTTTCCACGCATGCGTTTAATCGCTTCATCCAACGATAGACCACTAACTGGAACCCCATTAATTTTAACGATTAAATCCCCGCTTTGGACACCAGCCAAATATGCAGGAGTACCATAAATTGGTGCAACTACTTTAACCCCGCCATTACCCTTGTCACGACTAACTTCAATCCCAAGTCCAGCAAAAGAACCACTAGTCATTTCAGAGAGTTGTTTAAAATCATCGGCATCCAAATAATCAGAATGTGGATCCAAATTATTCAACATCCCATCAATCGCGCCTTTCATTAACTTAGTGTCATTGACGCTCTCTACGTAATAATTTTTAGTAATTGCATAAACTTTAGCGAAATTATTAACATCATCAACAGGAATTGTATTCGCCATTTGTTGACTATTAATCGGGGTAATTCCATTTTGCTCATCTGCCGTTGCATAAATGCTTAAGGTCACCAATGATCCACATACTGCACCAAGTACAAATTTACTAATTGTTTTCAAACGCATATTCTTTCTATCTTAAAATAAATCTAAATCTTGATTCAAGCGTTCCACTAGCTCATAAATTTTCTCACGACTGTCTGTGCGAAGAATTTTACTTACCAATGGAGCAATTTGATTAAGATCTGTATTTAATATTACATGTTTCACATTCAATATATTAGCTGAATGCATTGAAAATTTACATAAACCCATTCCAAGCAATAAACGCGTTAATTTGACATTACCAGCCATTTCACCACAAATCGAAACAGGAACATTTTCTTTGTTAGCAGCAGCAATAATCTGGCTAACGACTTTAATAACTGCTGGATGAAGAGGATCATACAAATAATTCACCGCCTCATCGTTACGATCAATGGCTAAAAGATATTGAATTAAATCATTGGTGCCAATTGAAATAAAATCTACTTGTTCTAATATACCTCTAATCGAGAGCGCAGCGGCAGGAACTTCAATCATACTGCCAACTTTAAGTTTCTCATCAAAAGGAATATTTTCATCGCGTAATTCTTCTTTAGCTAAATCTAATTGATGAATCGCTTGTTTAAGCTCCCATGCCGAAGAAATCATCGGAAACATAATTTGAATTTTACCAAATGCAGAAGCACGCAAAATAGCTCGAAGCTGCATCCTAAAAAAGCCTTGTTCAGCCAAAGACATTCTAATACCAGTTAAACCCAGCGCAGGATTATCTGACGCGCCATGGGTTGCATTCCACTGTGGATTTTTATCAGCACCTAAATCGGCAGTTCGGATTGTCACCGAGTTTTTCTTCATCGCCTTAACGACATGTAAATAAGCTAAAAATTGCTCTTCTTCATTGGCAATATGGTCATTACGCCCGAGAAATAAAAACTCACTCCTAAATAAACCAACACCATCAGCATGATTATACTTAACATCATCAATATCTGCTGGAATTTCAATATTGGCAAAGAGCTCAATTTTAACACCATCACGGGTAACGGTGTCATCCTTACGAATTGCGCGCAATTTTTGGCGACTTTCTTGCCATTCCTTCTTACGGCGCTTATACTCATTCAAAACTAATTGATCGGGATTAACAATCACAACACCTTGAATACCATCAATAATGATAATTTCATCATCTCGAACTATTTGACGACCGTTATTAACACCAACTACAGCTGGAATGTCTAAATTGCGCCCAATAATTGCCGTATGTGACGTTAAACTACCATAATCAGTTATAAATCCCGCAAAATTAGAGGCCTTAAACTGAACTAAATCTGCTGGTGACAAATCTCGGGTAACTAAAATACCTTTCTCGAGTTTCCCTTCATCAGCCCAATCAAATTTATTGCCCTCTAAATTCTTAAACACACGCTCCAATACTTGAACTACATCATTTTTACGTTCTTTAAGATAAGCATCACTCATTTCATCAAATTGATGAGACAAATAATCAGCCTGCAACTTAATTGCCCACTCAGCATTACAAGACTCTTGTTTAATTATTTCAAGCGGTGCTTGTGAAATCTGCGAATCATTTAGCATCATAATATTAAGCGATAAGAAAGCCCCCAACTCAGCTGGAGCTCCAGATGGGATATTGCCACGCAAATATTCTAACTCTTTACGCGTAGTTTTTACGGCTTGTTCAAAACGAATAACCTCGGCTGCAATTTCATTTGCCTCGAGAGTAAATTGCGCGACACCCTCAAGATCTTTATCGAGAATATAAGCTTGACCAATGGCTATCCCGCCACCAAGCCCAAATCCATGTAGTGCTATACTCATTTTGTACTACCTTTAATTATTATTCATTTTCACCAAAACGGTTTGCAAATAATTCAATAATTTTTTCTTGAGCAGCCTGCTCATCTTCACCATTACAAATTAAAGTTATTTCACTACCTTTTGAAGCCGCTAACATCATTAAAGACATGATACTCTTCGCATTTGCTTTACGCCCATTGCGCTCAATAAAAATATTTGATTTAAATGAATTTGAAAGTTGAACTAACTTTGAAGATGCACGCGCATGTAGGCCTAATTTATTTATAATTTCAATTTGTTGGGTTAACATTTATTTCTCCTTGAACGTGGATTATCCCATTAATCCCACCCTCCATTGCCTTAGCTACGCATAAATCTAAGCCTTGACTTGAATACGATATCGCACGTATTAACATTGGTAAATTTAGACCAGTAATTAATTCAATTCGACCAGATTGGATTAGTTCAGTAGCTATATTGCTCGGTGTAGCACCAAAGATATCACAAAGAATAAGAACGCCATCGGCTTTCGTAAGCTGGCGTTCTATAATTTCTTTAGCGCGCAGAATAATAGCATCTGGCGCTTCAGATTTTTTCACGGGTAGGATAACTAAATTATCTACCCGTTTATTCATGATATGTTCTAAGCAATAAGCAAAACTATTCGCAATTTCCGAATGTGAAATTATGAATACACTTATCATTAAGACATTCCATAATAGTTATTATTTCATTAGCTGATTAATACCTGCTACAATATTTTCAGCCGCAACACCAATATAAAGCTGTTTGGTTTTAGAGTTAAGATTAATAACCTCAATTACACCCTGCGCTTTAAGCTTGGCTAAATCAATTGTTTTTTCATCTTTAAGCTCAATTTTAGCACGAGTTAAGGCAACTAAATTTATCGATTTAAGATTAGATTTGCCACCTAACGCACTTAAAATTTCAGTTGCAGCAGAAACATTTATACTCGCAGGCGCAACTTTAGTCACCGCTAATGGAGTTTTTTCAGCCGATTGAATGGTTAAGTTACGCCCTAATTGATTTAATGTATCACGGATTTTACTCGCAATAATTTCAGCTTGAGGACCCAAAATAACTTGAACTGAATCAGGGGCTGGGGTTACAAAACCCTTAGCACCAAGTGCTTTCAAAATTGGTTTATTAATATTTTCTGATGAACGCACCACTAAACGTAAACGAGTAGTACAAGCATCAACATTAATTAAATTATCTGCACCACCCAAGGCATTAATATACTGCATTTCAACACTGTCATTGGAAATAAGTGCAACTTTAGCCGCAGCAATTTCTTCTTCAGACTCGCGCCCAATGGTTGGCAGATTAAATTTCTTAATGAAAAACACGCCTAATGAGTAATACAATACAAACATTACAGCACCAACCGGCAACATCAGTAACGGATTTTGCGCCAATTTAAAGAAGAGTACATAATCAATTGCACCAGCAGAAAAAGAGAATCCTAAGCGTACATGGAGTAGTTCCATAACCGCCAATGAAATACCAGTTAACACTGCATGAATTACATATAAAACAGGAGCTAAAAAGACAAATGAATATTCAATTGGTTCGGTAACGCCTGTTAAAAATGAAGTTAAAGCCATCGATAATAACAATCCAGCCACCATTTTTTTGTTTTGTGAATGCGCCGTAGTATACATTGCTAAACAAATTGCGGGTAAACCAAACATCATAATTGGGAAAAAACCAGCTTGGAAGAATCCAGCCGTTGGATCACCAGCCATGAAGCGTGCAATATCACCATGCACAACCACACCTTGAGCATTGGTGAAATCCCCCAACTGAAACCAAAATAAACTATTTAAGACATGATGTAACCCAGTTACCAACAGTAAACGATTAAATAAGCCATAAATAAACATTCCAACTTCACCAGACTCAGCCATCCATTGACTAAAAGAATGTAAACCATTTTGAATTGGTGGCCAAACATAACCCATTGCAATACCCAAAATTACCGCAGAAATCCCTGTTGCAATTGGAATAAAACGTTTTCCGCCAAAAAAAGCTAAAAATTCTGGAAGTTTAATATCTTTATACTTATTATATAAAACTCCAGCAATTGAACCAATTAAAATACCACCAAGCACACCGCTATCGATATCTTTATTAATTGATTTTAACATCGCCACCAAAATTAAATACCCAACCGCACCAGCTAAACCAGATGCTCCGTTATTATCTTTGGCAAATCCAACCGCGACACCAATAGCAAACAATAAAGGCAGATTGGCAAAAATTGCATTACCAGCATCAGCAATCGCTTGAATATTTAACAAATCTGGTTGACCAAATCGAAGTAGCAAACCAGCTACTGGTAACATCGCAATTGGCAGCATTAAAGCACGTCCAAGAGCTTGGATTGAAGAGAATTTCAATGCCATTTTTATTTCCTCAAATATAAATTAATTAAATTGACTTTTTAAATACTCGCGAACTTCAATCGCAGTAGTTAAACTCAAGCAATGATCAGCAACTTCTTTACACTTAGCATAATTCAAAGTGCGAATAAAAGCTTTATTCTCTGGAATAGCACTAACTGTCATTGACAGATATTTAATGCCCAAACCAATCAAAACAGGAATAGCTAATTTCTCTGAAGCCATTAACCCACAAACCGATAAATAAGTGCTGTGTTTATTTGCACCACGAGCGGTTGCCGCAATCGCGGTAATCACTGCAGGATGTAAATGATCAACATCTTTGGCTAATTCGGTGTGTTCACGATCTACAGCCATCACATATTGAGTCAAATCATTCGTACCGATTGACATAAAATCTACTTCTTTAGCAAAGGCCTCACTCATAAATGCAACCGACGGCACTTCAACCATGATTCCTAATTGAACATTGGCTTTAATATTCAATTCAGTTTTAATCTCTTCAAACATCTGTTTAACCGCGCGATATTCAGATAATTTTGAAATCATCGGTATCATAACTTTGACATTTTCAGCTTCTGTGCGCAAAATAGCACGAAGTTGAGTTTTAAATAATTCGCGATTGGCTAAGCATAAGCGTACACCACGCACACCCAACATTGGATTATCTTCATGCATTTGAGTTAGATAAGTAATTTTTTTATCACCACCCGCATCAAGTGTGCGAATAACAAAAGGTTTATGACCTAATGCCTTATCAATTGCCATATATTCTTCATATTGAGCTTCTTCAGTTGGAGCTTCTTTAGATTCTAAGAACATAAACTCAGTTCTAAATAACCCAACGCCTTCAGCACCATTTTTAGCAGCGATTTCGGCTTCTTTAACATTTCCAATGTTTGCCAAACAGTTTACTTGATAACCGTCGGTAGTCGTTGCAGGCAAGCTAGAAGACTCTTTAGCTACACGTAACACTTCTTCACGCTTAGAAACTTCAGCTTTAGCTTGTGTTAACTCATCAGAACTCGGTAACGTATGTAATGTTGCCGTATTTACAGTTTCCAAAATTACTAACTTACTAGATTCTTGTAGAATCTCTTTCGCGACACCAATTAACAGAGGAATACCGCGTGTGCGTGCTAAAATTGAGACATGTGACGTAACCCCACCACGAACACTAACCAAACCTTTAACTTGCTCACTCATAGCAATAACTTGCGATGGCGTAAAATCATCTGCAACCAAAATAACATCTTCATTATAGCTCTGCGTAACTTTGTTATCAGAACCACAAATTGCGGTTAACACCCGATCACGTACATCAATAAAATCACTTTGGCGTTCAATTAATAACTCATTACCTGTCGCAAGTAAGGCGTTACAAGATTCAGCCGTAGCTTTCTCCCATGCAAAGGGAGCGGATTGCCCCGCCATAATTAAATTTTTAGCATTAGTCGCTAATTCTGGATCAGTTAAAATCATTAAATGCGCACTTAATATATTTTTATGCGCAACGTCTTGATGATTAAGCCCCTTAATTTCAGCCTCAAGTTCAACGGTTAGTTCTTTGATAACTGTAGCTAATTTAGCTAACTCAAGTTCAGTATCAGCAGCAAAACGCTCATATTTAAATTGCACACCTGTTTGTTGTACCAATTTTGCTACAGCTAAACCAGTTGAACCAACTACTCCATGATATTTGCCATTTTCCACTTTGCTGTCAACATTAGTCAATGCCTTCGCTGGCGGCGTAGGTGTTTCATTCGCATCATCATGCATTGCTATTAAAGAGTTCTTAATTTCAGCAATAATCGCCGTAGCATTATCACCTTTTACTAAAATTTTAATTTGATCTTGATATTGAACAGATAAACTCAATAGCGAAACCACACTCTTCACATTTGCAGATTGCTCACCTTTGAGCATTAAAATCTCATTATTCGGATATTTGCGTGCAATTGCATTTAATTGAGCCGCTGGACGAGCATGAATTCCATGCGTATTAGGAATAGTAATTAATTCAGATTCAAGCGATGCCACAACTGGAGCAACACTGGTATCAGCTAATGGTGCTGCTGCTTTTTCTCCACCAAGCGTTACTAACATAATTGCTTGTTTCAAATCGGTGATTACGCCATGCGGTAAAATTTCAATACTAATTTGTTTCTCTTCCATGTCCGTAACTAAGACTGGCGTAATCAAAGCAACTACGTTACCAGCAATATAATCCATATCAAACTCAGTTAATTTATCACCGACTTTAACTAACTGCCCCTCCTTAACTTTTACATCAAAACCCTTGCCACCAAGTGATACGGTCTCTAAACCAATATGAATTAAAATATCAAAACCACTCTCAGACTCAAGAGTGATTGCGTGTTTGGCTCGATGAATTGATTTTATTTTACCATCAATTGGTGAATACAATACATTTTCCAATGGATCAATGGCAAAACCATCTCCAACCATTTTCTCTGCAAACACAGGATCTGGAACCTTGGGTAAATCGACATAAACACCTCTAAGAGGTGGAAATAATTTGACTTGGTTTATACTCATGTTAACGCCTTTATCTTTAAGAACATAATATCGTTGTGGATTTTAACATAACCGACTTTGATAATATATGTGCAGCGCACCAAATTTACCTATTCTGAATAATGTCAATTGAATTATAATACCGCATACGCACATTTATTAAAGTCGAAAAATGCTTATTGAATTAATCTTGTGAAAGAGAATGCATTAGATTCGAAATAATAAACCTAATCATGGTAAATGTAATTTTAGAAATAGATGAGGAATAGTTATGAGCTTTACTGGTAAATTAAATTGTTTTGACATGGTTCTCTTTGGTGGTACTGGGGATTTAGTAAAACGTAAATTGTTGCCTGCTTTATACAATGCATTCATTGATGGCAACATTGATAAAATGTCACGATTCATTTGTTTGGGGCGTGGCGATATGACTCTTGAAGAGTATTCAGAGAGTTGTTTTAAATACGCAACTGACGCAAAAACTAATGTTGAACACAAACATTGGCAAGAATTTGCTAAACAAATTATTTACCTTAAGATTGACGCAACTAAAGTTGAAACTTATGCTGAGCTGCTTAAAACAATCGATCAAACTAGAACTAATATATTCTACTTATCCACGGCTCCTGAATTGTTTAAAGTGATTTGCAGCAACTTGGCAGAATTAAAATTAAATCACTATCTATCTCGAGTTGTCTTAGAAAAACCATTGGGTAATGACCTTGACTCATCAAATGACATCAATGATCATGTTGCTCAATTCTTTAAAGAAGACCAAATTTATCGCATTGATCATTTCTTAGGTAAAGAATCAGTACAAAATTTAATGGCAATTCGTTTTGGGAATACCCTTTTTGAAGCATTATGGCGCCGTCAATGGATCCGCAGTGTTGAAATTACTGTATCTGAAGAGCTTGGAGTTGGTTCACGTGGCGATTTTTACGAAAACACTGGCGCACTGCGCGATATGTTACAAAATCATTTACTACAAATGTTGTGTATTGTTGCTATGGAACCGCCATCATCGCTCGATGCGGATGTAATTCGCGGAGAAAAATTAAAAGTTCTTCGCTCGCTAAAACCATTAACCGAAGAAGATGTTCAACATAATGTCATTAAAGGTCAATACAAAGCTGGAACAATCGATGGCGAAGCCGTAAAAGGTTACCGTGAAGAAAACAATGTTAGCCCTGAGAGTATAACTGAAACTTTTGTTGCGCTAAAAGCTGAAATTCAAAACTGGCGCTGGGCTGGTGTACCATTCCATCTTCGTACTGGAAAACGCATGCAAGAAAAAGTTGCTGAAATTGTAATTCAATTTAAAGATATTCCGTGCAAAATATTCCCAACTAGTGGTGGAGATTCAGCCAATCGTCTAATCATTCGCATTCAACCAGAGGAAACCGTTAAGTTATTCTTCCTTGCCAAAGAGCCAGGCGATACCAACCGTTTAAAACCAGTTTATCTTGATTTAGATTTTAGCGAAATGTTCTCAAGCAGAAGAACCGATGGTTACGAAAGACTTTTACTTGATATTATTCGCGGCAACCTAAGCTTGTTTGTTAGTCGTCAAGAGCAAAATGCAGCGTGGCAATGGGTTGAACCGATTTTAGAAACTTGGAAAACTCAAAAAACCGCACCTAAACAATATACCGCTGGAACTTGGGGACCTGCAAGCTCTACTGCATTGCTAGCTCGAGATAATTTATACTGGCATGAAGAAATTGCATAGGAGA
>DPRZ01000225.1:630-4059 GCA_003538525.1 Neisseriales bacterium | reverse complement strand
GTTGGTGGTATTTATGTTGATGATCAACAACAAGTTCAACAACAAATACCAGGTTTAGGTGATATCCCATATTTGGGTTGGTTATTCAAAAATCAAGTGACAAAGAATAACAAAAAAGAACTCTTAATTTTTATTACTCCACGAATTATTGCGAATAGTTTAGAAAATGACAATTAAAAATATAATTATAGTCGGAATTACAGGGGTGGGTAAAACCACAATTGGCAAATTCCTTGCGGATAGTCTTAATCGTAAATTTATTGATTTAGACAAATTCATTGAAACCTCCTGTGGTGTTGATATTCCCACAATTTTTGAATTAGAGGGGGAAAATGGTTTTCGTGAACGAGAATCAGAAGCTTTAAATCAAGTAATTAATAATTATGATGATTATGTGCTCTCTTTGGGTGGGGGGTGCGTTATTCGCGCAGAAAACCGCCATGTAATTGCGCGGAATAATAATTTGGTAATTCAGTTAATTGCGGATTTAGATGTTATTGTTGAACGTTTAGCTCGTTCTCCAAATAAGCGACCACTTTTAGCTAATCAAGATTTAAAGAAAAAGGTTGAAGAGTTATATAATACTCGGCGTGAGTTGTATGAGATGGTTAGTGATGTAACAATTAATACCACTAAACTAAGACCACATCAAGTTATTAGTATTGTGGAAAGCCACTTAGATCCATCGAATTAAAAAAGCCTAGGTATTATTTATGTTATATCAGTGGTTAGTATAAAGAAAGTCATTTGTATTTATTACTGATCAGGCATGTTTATTATTACATGAAATAACAAAACTAAATATAGCAAAATGTAAGATCTATAATAAAAACTTATCTATTTTTGTAATAATAATGATAGTGCATACAGTCCAAATTAATAAAAAGGGTACCGATTGAATATCGATACCCTTTTTAGTTTAGCTAGATATTTTACCGCAGCTGTCCATTATTTGCGGCGCAGATCATTAAAGTAATTTTTAAATTAAACTAGCGCTTTGGCTTGAGCTAAAGCTTCATCAAGTTTGTGAGTTTCACTGCCGCCAGCTTGAGCCATATCTGGGCGACCGCCACCTTTACCGCCAACTGTCACGGCGAGTTTAGCGATAATTTCACCAGCTTTATATTGATTAATTAAGTCTTTGGTGACACCTGCGACTAAATTAACCCGCTCGGCATTAACTGCTCCAATCACTACAATTCCGCTGACTAATTTGTCTTTAATTTTTTCAGCAAGTTCTACTAAAGCTTTACTTTCAAGTCCATCAAGACGTAAAACTAATAATTTAGCGCCATTTGCCAAGGTAGTGGCTTGATTTAATAACGCTTCCGCTTGGTAAGTGGCTAATTTAGCTTTAAGTTCGGCAATTTCTTTATTTTGCGCTTTATTATCGGCTAATACTGCATCGATTTTAATATTGAGTAAATCATTGCTTTGTGCCTTGAGTTTATCGCGTGCAATATCCAGCACCGCCATATTTTGCTGCATGCGTAATAATGCGGCTTCACCAGTAATGGCTTCAATCCGACGGACACCGTTAGCAATTCCACCCTCGCTCGTGATCGTGAAAAAGCCAATATCACCAGTTTGAATTACATGAGTTCCACCGCATAATTCGGTGGAGAATTCACCCATTTTAACCACGCGAACGTCATTGGTATATTTTTCACCAAATAAAGCCATCGCGCCAGTTTTAATTGCTTCATCATAGCTCATTTCATCAATGGCAACTTCATAATTTTGCATGATGACGTGATTTACAATACGTTCAATTTCATTAATTTGAGCTTGAGTCAAGCCTTTATCATTGGCGAAATCAAAACGAGTTAAGTCACTGCTAACCAATGATCCTTTTTGCGTCGCATGGGTGCCAATTACTTCATGTAACGCTTTATGTAATAAATGGGTTACCGAATGATTGCGCGCGGTGGCAATGCGTTGATGTAAATCAAGGGTTGCAATTACTTCATCACCAATTTTTAATGAACCATGGGTTAATTTACCGCTATGTCCGTGTACGGCTGCGCGAATTTTTTGAGTATCTTCAACTGCAAATAAACAGCTTACGCCACCATCAACGACGATAGTTCCAGTATCGCCAGTTTGTCCACCAGATTCCGCATAAAACACGCTCTTATCTAAAACGATAATGCCTTCGTCACCAGCAATTAATTGAGTTACCGCAACACCATCACGATAGAGTGCAACTACTTTGGCGGCACAAGAGTTTTCGTCATAACCGAAGAATTCAGTCTCACAACCAGAGTATTCTAATGATCCAGCTATTTTGAATTTACCCGCTGCTTTTGCCATTTCGCGTTGGCGCGTCATGCAAATTTCGTAGCCATCAATATCGACATTAATGTCATGTTCACGGCAAACATCTTGAGTTAAATCAAGTGGAAAACCGTAAGTATCGTAAAGTTTAAAGGCCACATCACCAGCTAATAATTTGTGTTCAGTTGGCTGGTCTTTTGAAGTGGTATTGCTTTTTAAAATTGCGTCATTTAATAAAGTCATGCCATTATCAATCGTTTGGAAAAAACGCTCTTCTTCTTGGAAAATAATTTTTTCAATCAACTCTTTATTCAAAATCAATTCAGGATAAGCATCGCCCATTTCGCTAACTAAAGTGGCAACTAATTGATTGAAAAATGGTTCACGACGACCTAATTTATAGCCATGGCGAATTGCGCGGCGAATAATCCGGCGTACCACGTAACCACGTCCTTCATTTGAAGGTAATGCACCATCGGCAATCAGGAAAGCTACCGAACGAATATGATCGGCTAATACTTTTAGTGAAGCATTGGTTTTGTCAGTAGTATGTGTAATTTGTGCGGCTGCATCGATTAATTTAACAAATAAATCAATTTCATAATTGCTGTGTACATTTTGCAGAACAGCTGAAATGCGTTCAATTCCCATGCCTGTATCAACTGATGGCTTAGGTAATAAGTTTAATTTACCAGTTTCATCACGATTGAATTGCATGAAGACGTTATTCCAAATTTCGATAAAACGATCGCCATCTTCTTCAGGTGTGCCAGGTAGTCCGCCCCAAATATCCGCACCGTGATCGTAGAAAATTTCACTGCATGGACCGCAGGGACCTGTGTCACCCATTTGCCAGAAATTATCTGAGCCACCAGAGGCTTTATCACCAATCCGAATAATCCGTTCGGCAGCTAAACCAATTTCTTTATGCCAAATATCGAAGGCTTCATCGTCAGTATGATAAACCGTAACGTAGAGTTTTTCTTTGGGTAAATTTAACCATTCGCTAGAGGTAAGAAATTCCCACGCGTACTTAATTGCATCGGTTTTGAAATAATCGCCAAAGCTAAAGTTACCAAGCATTTCAAAAAAAGTGTGGTGACGTGCGGTATAGCCGACGTTTTCTAAATCGTTATGTTTACCACCAGCACG
>DPRZ01000225.1:0-421 GCA_003538525.1 Neisseriales bacterium | reverse complement strand
AATTGATTCATTCCTGCATTGGTAAATAAGAGTGTTGGGTCGTCATGAGGAATTAATGAGCTTGATTTGACTATTTCGTGGCCTTTGCTTTTGAAGAAGTCTAAGAATTTTTGACGAATTTGATTTACTTGCATATTTTTCCTCTATTTGAATAAATTGGTTTAACCTTTAATTTTAACATGTTGGGCTGTATTGAATTAAAGATTTGTATTTGGTGGTGGTAAAAATTATGCTTAGGAACTCGATAAAATATAGTTTCTGGTAGCGTGATGACTTGGTTTTTACGTCAGTTAGCTTGAAATTATGGGGCTACATTTTGTTGGTTTTAAATCTGCGGCTAGATGGAGTGAGTGAATATGGCATGGTTGGTTTTGTTTGAGTTATATTGGTTGTTACTTGCTAATTATTTATTGATAAACGA
>DPRZ01000085.1 GCA_003538525.1 Neisseriales bacterium | reverse complement strand
TGAAAAATTTTATCAAAATAATACATTCGTAATACAATGTAAACTTTATCGCCAACTCGGACATTTCTGAGATCTGTTTCATTAAAATTAGCTTGGATATAATACGCTGCGGTATCGATAAAAGAAAATATTGGTTCGTGAATTTTAATCGAGGTATTTAGTGAAACATACAGATTATCAATCACTCCATTCGATGGAGCACGAACAGTGGTTAAGTCAAGGTTAATTTTAGCGTTGTCACGGCGTGCCCTCAGGCTGGCAACTGTTTGCTCTTGTTGCTCAATTTGTGCCGCTAATACTTGAACCTCTTGATGGAGTGCAGTGAGCTGCTGATTTAATGTTTCTACATCATAAGTTAATTTCTTAACTTCCAAGGTAGAAATTGCTTCAACGACCTGCTGATTTTGTTTTAGACTAAGTTCATAATTGGTCTTGGCAAGCGTTGCTGCGCTAGCTTTTACCAAAGATTTAGTCTTGTCCATTTGCCGTTCCAAAACGGTAATTTTTTTGATACCTTCTTGGTAATCCGCACTGGCTTGTTGATAAGCTAACTCATAAGGTGGTTGATAGACGGTAAATAGCGCTTGATTTTTTTTAACCTGTTGACCATTTTTTACGTGAATTTCGCTGATAAAACCAGATACATCAGCAGCTACAGGCGTAACATTAGTTACTACAAAAGCATTGTCAGTAAAAGGAATCATATACGAAAATAAATGGTAAACTCCAACGACAAAAGCCGCTAGCACTACCGCAATTGGTAAATTTAGTTCATGTTTTATTAATTTAAAAAATTTGCCCATACTACAACCCAATAATTAAAAACTTAAGTGTTATTCCAATTTTTACGTTGGTGTAATAACTTTGTGATTATTTTGAGTTTGGATTATAGCAGCTCAGGAATGAGATTGAATATTGCCAAAAATAGGACTCGTCTGGTGAAAATATAGACCGAGTAATTAGGTAAGATTTTGTAAGAAATTTTCAATAAAAGTAATAAATGCTTCATCTTTCCTAGAAACAGATTGTTCTGGACGAATTAAGTAGAACGAAAAATCATCGGTCTGTAACGTAGGTAAAATTTGTACTAATCGCCCATTTTCTAAAGATTCTTTAACAATAATGTATGGGATTGAACAAATTCCGTAACCTTGCTCTGCAATGGATAATAATGAAATCATGTTGTCATAAGCAATCTGATAATTATTTAGATTGATCGAGTAATTTATTCCTTTATCATCATGAATATATAAAACGCTACTAAGAATTCCGTCAATTAAATGAGGTACGATTTGATGATTATTCAATTCTTCCACATTTAATGGTTCGCCATGTTGCTGCAAATAATTAGGTGACGCACATAAAATACCAGGTGATGTGTAAATGCGTCGAACTTTCAAATGAGCTCGTTGTGGAATAAACGTTGAGATAGCTAAATCAAAAAAGTCAATATCATTAGGTAAGACATTTAACAAATAAAACATGTGTACTTGCAGTTTAGGATGTTTTTGCAAAAACTCGCTAAGACCATTACTAGTGATTTTATGAGCCAAAACTGGTGGTAACATTACTCTGACAATTCCCTGTGGTTCGCTATTTTCAGATTTTAATTCATCTAAAATATGAACGGCTGTAGTGCAATGTTCTTTGAATAACGTATAAACACGTGAACCAAAATCTGTTAGTTCTAGTGTTTTTATACCTCGCTTTAATAGTGATCCGCCGAGACTCTCTTCAAGCATTTTAATCCGACGACTAACCTTTGAGCGCTGTAAATTCAATTTTTTAGCAGTTTTATTAAATCCACCTGAATTAACCAAATTAATAAATAAAATAATATCATCATACATTAGTTTCTCTCTTTCCTGTATTTATTAATTCGGCGCTTGGTGTTATTCATAATTATCTTGTAACAAAATAGATCCAATCTCAAGTGAATTTAATTATTGATTAATAACGCGAAAACTATGACTATAAACATTAAATCCCCGCGTGCGGACAAAGCCAATCAGGGTAATGCCATATTCGAGGGCTAACTCAACTGCCAATGCCGAGGGTGCGCCAATTGACAAAATAATTTTAATTTGACAACGCTGGGCCTTCTGAATTAACTCATAGCTAACACGCCCACTAAAGACTAAATAGTGATTAATTAGTGGTAACGCCGCGTTTCGTAACGCAGCACCAATAATTTTATCACATGCGTTGTGCCGCCCGACATCTTCAGCAAGCGAATAGAGCTTTCCAACACTAGAATATAACGCAACACCATGTGCACCACCCGTTATTTTAAATAATTTTTGGTGATTGATTAAGTCATTACAAATTGAGTTAATTAATCTAGGTGAAATAGTGAGATTCGTAGTTGATTGAATTGTAGCAGCTAAACTGGGGTGCGTAACTTGACTACACACGCCACAGCTTGATGAGCTTAATAAATTTCGTTGGTGTTCGACAGGTGAAAAGTCCACATTTTCGGCTAATTCAACTTTCCAAATATTGTGATTGAGTTTGCCTAATTTACGCACTTGAATAACATCGGCTTGCTCATTAATGATATTTTCAGTATATAATAAGCCTAAGATTAAATCTTCTTCATTCCCAGGCGTGCGCATCAAAGTTGCTAGATGAAATTTATGCCGCGAATTCATTGCCCCATAAATTAAATAGATTTGTAGCGCGGCCTCATTGGCAACCGCATCTTGAATATCTTCTGCTGTGAAGACTTCGCCATGATTGCGATAGCAAATAATGGCGAAGTCTTTTTTGATTAAGTTCATTGAGCGGTCACTTTACCTTGGCCTGATTAGCCTGAATTTGTCTATAAATTTACCAAGCCAAGTGCGCTTTGCAAACGCTTTTTTTCAATTGAGCTTTCAATTTGATTGCTATCTACCAAACGTAAAGCATCGGTTGGACACATTTGAATACAAGCAGGACCAACACCATTAGTACGTTCCGCACATAAATCACATTTATTCGCCACTAATTTAGCTTTTGCCATTCTTCAAGTTCGCCATTTTTGCGGATCATTGGTTGATTTAGGCGCGCAGATAATAATTGCGGATCATTAAGAAAATCCCAACCGTAATAACCTTTTAGGCATAAATTACCTTCATTGTTGCGCCCATTAGCGGCTTCAGCACGAATAACTTTATTATCCTTAACGACTAAATTTAGGTTACAACCTGTCCCGCAATATGGACAAACGGTTAATACTTTTTTTTCCATTCAGTTTCTCCCTAAAACC
>DPRZ01000116.1 GCA_003538525.1 Neisseriales bacterium | reverse complement strand
TTAACAAAATCATCAACCATCCCAGAACCTAATGGACCTGGGCGATATAATGCCAAAACTGCAATAATATCTTCAAAACGACTCGGTTCTAGCTTAACCAATAAGCGCTTCATTCCTTGCGACTCCAGCTGGAATACTGCAGAGGTATTACCAGCTTGAAGTAATTCATAAACTTTAGGGTCATCAAATTCAGAATTGGATAAATGTAACTTTACACCATGCAATGAATCAATATTTTTCACCGCTTCTTGAATAATAGTTAAGTTACGCAAACCCAAGAAGTCAAATTTCACCAAACCAATTGATTCAACATCATCCTTATCCAATTGTGAGGTCTGCATACCGTCAGCAAGATATAATGGACAAAAATCCGAAAGTTTACTTGGCGCAATCAAGACACCCGCTGCATGCTTTCCAACATTACGGGTTAAATCTTCTAATTGTAATGACATATCCCACAAACGTCGAACTTCATCATCGGCATTATCAATCCGTTGTTTTAGCTCAGGGAATTCTTCATACGCCTCAAGCAAACCATAGCCTTTAGCTGGAGTATTCAGAATTAATTTCGACAACGAATCACATAAACCATATGGCAGCCCTAAAACTCGACCAACATCTTTAATTACTGCTTTAGAGGTCATTGTACCAAAAGTTGCAATCTGTGATACGGCATCGGCGCCATATTTATCTTGAACATAATGAATTACTTTTTCACGAGTTTCTTGGCAAAAATCAATATCAAAATCTGGCATTGATACCCGCTCAGGATTCAAAAAGCGCTCAAATAGCAAACTATAGCGTAGTGGATCAATGTCGGTAATTCCCAGCGAAAACGCCACCAAAGAACCAGCACCCGAACCGCGTCCAGGTCCAACTGGCACATTATTTTGCTTTGCCCAGACAATGAAATCTGCGACAATTAGAAAATAACCCGCAAACCCCATTTGAATAATCGTTTCAATCTCAAGCTCTAAGCGTGCACGATACGTGCTTTCTTCATTCGCACGCTGTTGATCATTGGGAAATAATTCCAACATCCGTTGATCTAAACCAGCATGGGTTAAAATAGATAAATACTCTTCCAGTGGTTCCGCATTTGGCGTAGCAAAATCGGGTAAAAAATATTTACCGAGTGTAATTTCCAAATTACACTTACGGGCAATTTCAACGCTATTATGAACCGCCGCAGGAATATCGCTGAATAATTCAATCATTTCCGCTGATGATTTAAAATACTGATCTTGACCATATTTAGGCTTACGATTGCCATCGTCTAACATTTCACCATCAGCAACACACACGCGCACTTCATGTGCTAAATAATCGTCTGGTTTAGCAAATTGAATCGGATGCGTCGCAACTACCGAGATTCCTAGCTCACTACCGAGTTGCAATGACAGTTCAATTAAATCATTACTCTCTTCGCATTGAAAGCGTTGTAACTCCAAAAAGTAATTATCGTGATAACAGTGTTGCCAACGTAAAATCTGCGTTTTAGCCGCACTAAATTTCCTCTGGCGACTAAATTCTCCGATATCGCCAAAAACGCCACCTGAGAGTACAATCACATCAGATTGCTCTTGAGCTAACAACCACTCTTCCTTGATATGTGGCACATCTAGAATTTTATTCTCCACATAGGAGAGCGTTAACCAATCGCAAATTTGCCGATAACCGGTGATGTTTTTTGCCAACAAAATTAAGCGGTAATTAAATTCAGCTCCTTCAACATTAACCTCACTACCCAGAATTGGTTTAATGCCTTTGCTACGACAATTTTTATAGAATTTAACCAAACCAAACATATTATGACGATCGGTTAAGGCTAGTGCCAACATTTTATTATCTACCGCTTGTTGAATAACCGGTTTAATTCGGAGAATGCCATCGGTCACCGAAAACTCGGTGTGAAGGCGTAAATGAACAAATTCGTGCATGGTAACCTATGCTAAAAATAAAGATTGAAATTCTTGAATTAAATTTTGCTGTGCTAACAACAACGCTGAACTTGGCGCATAATCTAAATTAGTCACCTCACCCCAGGTTGGATTAGGAAAGTGGCGATCATTAATAAAGCGCGGAATCACATGCCAATGCACATGTGGCGTCATATTACCAAAACTCGCTAAATTAATTTTTTCGGGCTGAAATAACTGGCGCAAAATCTGTTCACATTTAATCACGGCAGCATACATACTTAAGTTATCCGTAATACTCAAATCGGTTAATTCTTTGCGATGCTGGTTTAAAACCACACGCAAATAACCAAGATAATTGGCATCATCGACTAAAACTATACGATACAGTTCACAGTTATATAGAACGTTACCACCTTGATTAGTACAAAAAAAACAGGTTGTCATTTAATACCTAACTAGACACAGATTATATAAAAATAAAAGATGTCGTGATGACATCTTCGTTAACTATTTGATATAATGAAAGCTGGATGGAACATCTTCAGAGTCATTAAAAGTTACAAACTCCCAACTCTCTGGGTGATTTAATAATTTACGCAACAATTGATTATTAATGGCATGCCCAGAACGATATCCCTCGAAGGCACCAATAATTTGATGACCAATAATATATAAATCCCCAATTGCATCAAGAATTTTATGGCGAACAAATTCGTCAGGAAAGCGTAGCCCTCCCTCGTTCAGTACACTCTCTTCGTCTAAAACTATCGCATTATTCAAATTACCACCCAACGCTAAGCCATTCTTACGCATGTACTCTACTTCATACATAAAGCCAAATGTGCGTGCACGGCTAATCTCTTCGATATACGAATGTTTCGCAAAATCTGCCTCAAACGTGCTATATTCTTTTTTAAAAACTGGGTGTCCGCCAAAATCGGTGATTATTTTAACTTTATAGCCTTCAAAAGGAGTAAATTTAACCCACTTATTGTCTTTATCATCACGAACTTCAATCTCTTGCTTAATTCGAATATATTTCTTCTTTGCAGATTGTTCAACGATCTCGGCTTGTTCCAATAAATAGAGAAATGAATTGGAGGAACCATCCATAATTGGGGTTTCTTGTGCCGATAATTCAACCACAATATTATCAATCCCGAAACAGGCAAAAGCCGACATCAAATGCTCAATCGTGCCAACTCGAACTTGATTTTCATCCACCAAAGTTGAAGATAATCTTGTATCATTAATCAAAAAAGGATGACACTTAATTTGTGGACGCTCGGGTAAATCTGTGCGCACAAAACTTATCCCTTGATCAACTTTAGCTGGAAGCAAGGTTAATGATACCCGACACCCAGAATGCAATCCGACACCAATTACACTAATAGGTGCCTTGATCGTTCTTTGATAAATCATGCACGATTTTTTCTAAAGAACGCTGGCGTTGAGAAAACATTCTTATTGAAATTAGCAAATTGATTGTTTGTAGTTGGCGCGGCTTCAGTAACTTCTGGGCTGGCAAGATTAGCATCAAAAGCCAATTTATCTTCACGTAACAATAATTGCGCATCAGCTTTTTGTAAATCATTTAAACCAGTTGCAATAACCGTTACACGAATTTCTTCTTCGTCCATATCATCGATTTCCGCCATACCAGCTTTAAAATCAGCATCAGGGTGAATTTTATCTTGAATTAAACCAATTATTTCATGATATTCACGCATTTTTAGAGC
>DPRZ01000073.1 GCA_003538525.1 Neisseriales bacterium | reverse complement strand
TTTGGTGGAATCCAGATAAATTTCTTGGACCAGCAGCTTTATTGCATGCCTATCGCTTCTTAGCTGATAGCCGTGATCAAGCAACCAATGAACGTTTGAATGACTTGAACGATCCGTATCGCTTATTCCGTTGCCATTCAATCATGAATTGTGTTGATGTTTGTCCTAAAAAACTCAACCCGACTAAAGCGATTGGTAAAATCAAAGAAATGATGTTAGCTCGAACTGTCTAAGGTTCATGAATAGGCGAGTTCTGATTGTAGAATATCGTCTATTCTTTTGCACGAATGTATGGTAAAACTATGGACTATGTTTCAATTGAGAAGCTTAAATGGCGTTCGCGCCGCTCAATGCTTGAATTAGATTTGTACTTTGAACGCTTTATTAATACTGGTGAATTGGCTAAATTAAATGAGGCCGAATTGTTGGCATATCAATATCTTTTAACTTTAGAAGATGGTGATTTGTTAACCCTCTTTCAATGGAAAAAAGAGTTAGCCGATCCAGCATTACAAGAAATTGTTAATAAAATTGCACGAATTAATTTTTATAAGGAATATTTCATGACTGAACAAATGAACTCATCGGCAGAAGCTGTTAAAGCAGTTAAGGTTGATTTTGGTAATGGAAAAGTAGTTGAATATCCAATCTACAAAGCCACGATTGGTCAAGATGTAGTGGATTTTAGAACTTTTGGTAAATCTGGAATGTGGAGCTATGATCCCGCATTTTTAGCCACGGCTGCCTGTGAATCAAAAATTACCTATATTGATGGCGATAAAGGTCAATTATTTTATCGCGGTTATCCAATTGAACAATTGGCAGAACATTCAACTCATTTAGAGGGTGCGTATTTATTATTGCGTGGTGAATTACCAACCCAAGCGCAAAAAGATGAATATGAACATGCGATTTTACGTCATAATATGGTTCCTGATCAGTTTCATAGCTTTTTTAAAGGCTTCCGTCGTGACTCGCATCCAATGGCGATGCTGGGTGGTGCGGTTAGCGCAATGGCCGCGTTTTATCCTGAAGATTTTGATTTTACTAATGCTGATCATCGCAGAATTGCAATTCGTCGTTTAATTGCTAAAATGCCGACTATTGTGGCGATGTGCTATCGCTATAATCAAGGGTTGCCATTTATGTATCCACAAAACAATTTGGATTATGCATCAAACTTCTTACACATGATGTTTGCAACTCCATGCGAACAGTATAAACCAAATCCAATCATTGCTAAAGCCTTTGATCGGATCTTGTTATTACATGCCGATCACGAACAAAATGCTTCGACTTCCACTGTACGTTTAGCGGGTAGCTCTGGTACACATCCATTTGCCGCAGTGGCAGCAGGGGTAGCGTGTTTATGGGGTCCATCACATGGTGGTGCCAATGAAGCAGTATTAAAAATGTTAACTGAAATTGGTGATGAATCAAAAGTTGAAGAATATATGCAAGGTGTTAAAGATAAGAAATACCGCTTGATGGGTTTTGGTCATCGTGTTTATAAAAATATGGATCCACGTGCGAGCATCATGCGTCAAACTTGTAATGATGTGCTCGATGCTTTGGGCAAGCGTGAAGATCCGTTGTTTAAATTAGCCATGAAGTTAGAAAAAATTGCTCTGGAAGATAGTTACTTCATTGATCATAAGCTTTATCCAAATGTAGATTTTTATTCAGGAATTATTTTACAAGCGATTGGTATTCCAACTAATATGTTTACCACGATTTTTGCGTTGGCGCGTACCGTGGGTTGGTTAGCTCAATGGCAAGAAATGATTGAAGATGCTGATTTTAAAATTGGGCGTCCGCGTCAACTCTACACAGGCTATACGGCACGGGATTATGTAGCGGTTAGTGAACGTAAATAACTTAATTATATAATGAGCACCGCTTTGGCGGGTGCTCTTTTTTTGAATGTGGTGTATGGGTAAAAATTTCACTTTGGTGTTAGGTGCTTTGTGTAGCGCAATGTTGGTTGCCTGTAATGGTGGCGGTGGTTCTAGTAGTGGTAGCGGAGGTTCAACGTTTGTAACGGATCCAACACCTCCGTCCCCAACTATGCCAGCAGGAACATATAATGGTCTGGCATATAGCGACTTGGGGCAGCCACTAGGATTAACTGCGTATCCAGAGTCTTTTTGGCCAAATAAGTTACAACCAAGCTTACAAATTGCCTATGGTGATAATACAGAGTCAAATATTGCGAATTTAACTGCATATGTGACAATGGGTGGAGGCCTTTGTTCAGCAACGCCAGTTCAGTATGATCCTGAAAGTAATACGACTTTTTTGATCGGAGCGGCACATTGCTTTGTAGATAGTAAAAATTCTGCAACGACATTGAGCCCGTCGAATTTATTACCAACCAGCACATTGAAAATCTATCATGGCGTAAGTGAAACTGCTGCAAATTGGGAAAGCTATCCTGTAGTGGCGGTATATTTACGGCAGGATTATTGTTATAATGCAACCTTTACTGGCATCAATGGTGATGAGTGTCCAAATTTTGCTCCAAACTCTGGAGTTGCAAATGGACAAGGGAATGATATTGCGGTAATTCAAATTCGTGGTAAATTTGGTGACCCAGAGTCTTATCCGCAAGTTGTGCGAGCCAATGAATATCCAACACCATATGCTGCGGCACCAGTGTTATCGGTCG
Organism: Neisseriales bacterium; assembly: GCA_003538525.1. Taxonomy (GTDB): domain Bacteria; phylum Pseudomonadota; class Gammaproteobacteria; order Burkholderiales; family UBA11063; genus Aquella. The sequence goes on along the minus strand of DPRZ01000073.1, from coordinate 1,532 downwards.
GTTATGGATTAAATACACAAACTCCTGTTACAGATGATAGATTTTTGCCACGCAGTTCAATGTTCTACGTAGCTAATTACCAATATTGGCAGCAAGATTCAACCCCTTCTGGGCAAGGTGGTTATCATTATTTGTATAATAGTTTTTATAATGATGGTGGTTTTGGACAATATGGTTATAGTGCTTTAATTTGTGGTGGTGATTCGGGTGGTGGCGATTTATTTTGGACTGGCACAAAATGGATTTTATTATCTGAGCACACCTATGGTCCTGGTGGAGCATGTGGTACGTTTTATACGAGCTTGCCAAATGGCGCAACCAATGTTTCAGCTTATTATGATTGGATTCAGTCTATTTTGACTAATCTTGCGCCCGCGGCGAATTGTAGCGCTGGTAACATTGTGAATTGCGTGACTAACGGATAATTGAGTAGCAAAATTTATTGTGAGGTTGCTAGTTATGAATAAATTTGGCATAATTGTGTTGGTTGGAGTTGCTGCATTTTTAAATGGATGCAATAACGGGAGCAGTAGTAGCGGTGCAAATCCTTACACCGGAATTTCGCCATATCCATATCCAGCAGCACAATCTTATGCAACTTTGCCAAATGGATTTTCCAACGCAATTCCTTCGTTTGTTCCACAAACAACGCTGACTACGAACGGCTTACAAATTGCTTATGGATATAATACTAATCCTGCTGCAGAAAGTCTAGCCGCATTAGTTCAAAGAGATGGCAGCACGTTGTGTTCAGCAACGCCTGTTGCCAGCGATAATGCAGGTGGTACGTGGTTAGTTGGTGCGGCGCATTGTTTTGTTACGGCAAAAGCTGCGACAAATGTGCTTTTGCCAAGTGAGTTATTAATTCCAAGTACGATTTCAATTGCCAAAGGATTTGGTGGTGCTGGTGGTACGATTACAACAGTTAGCTCTTCGGCAACGGTTTTTTTACCAAGTAATTATTGTGATGGTGCAACGTTTACAAGTTTGGGTAACTGTCCTAATTTTGCGGTGAGTGATGGCGGTCAAGGTAATGACATCGCTTTAATCCATATTGCTAGTGATTTTAATCCAGCACCGCATAATTATCCGCAAATTAACGATGGTAGCCTTTATCCTAGTCCATACACTATGGCGCCAGTGCTCTCAATGGGGTATGGTAGTAATAATGTTAACGGTGGTAGTGGGCAGATGTTTTATGTGGTTAATTATGTTTACCAACAAAGCGATAACCCTGGATACCATTATTTATACAATAGTTATTTTAATCCTGCCGCGGCTAATTACGGTTACAGCGCACTAGTTTGTGGTGGTGACTCGGGCGGCGGTGATTTATTTTCGCCAGATGGGGTAAATTGGATTTTACTCTCTGAACATACTTACGGACCGACAAATGCTTGTGGAACATTTTATAGTAGTTTGCCAAATGGAGCAACCAATGTTTCAGCATATTATAGTTGGTTAAGCAGTATTATTTCAGGTGAAATTACGGTAGCCAATTGCAATAGTTCAACTAATTGTGTTACAAATGG
>DPRZ01000105.1 GCA_003538525.1 Neisseriales bacterium | reverse complement strand
GTTAAAATAACGGCTGTATAAATTAAATTTAGCTAGATTGAGATTTTAATTAATTAATCTTTTGGGGTTTAAATCCTAACTGATTGCTGCGATTTAAATTTTATGACAAAATATTCTTTTTGTCATAATTTATTGGTTAATATTTTACTACACCAATACTAAGACGCCTGAGAGTGGAAAGTTTATTCATGTTGATGTAATAAATCAATGAAGAGTATAAATCGAAGTAGTGAAATGAGAACTGAATTAAGTAAATTAAAATGGTCATGATATAAATAAGAGAAGGATGATAAATGTTAGTAATGAAATTTGGGGGTACCTCTGTAACTAAACCTGACAGTGTTGCAGCGATAAATACTTTAGTTCAGCGTGAATTAAATCGGCAACCAATTTTGGTGGTGTCGGCTTTAAGTGGGATTACCGATTTATTGGTGAAATTAAGTCATACAATCTTAGATTACGAACAAGAAGATTTGTTTGAGCAAATTTTTATGAAACATGATCTGTGGATTAAAACTATTTTTGCAGTAAATATGGATTTACAAACTAGCGCATTTAAATTAGTCCATGATTATTTGGATCAGTTGCGTGAATTGCTGCATAGTCATGGTTTAGTGAATCAGCTTCAATTGCATGATAGTGTAGTTTCGTTTGGTGAAAAAATCTCTTCAGCACTAATCAGTTTATTTTTAATTAGCAATGGCGTGAATGCCAAACAAGTTTTAGCGACGAGCTGTATTATTACCACTAAGCAATTTGGTGGCGCAGATTTTATTGATGCAGCAACTAAAAAAGCTTGTAAAAAAACCATATTGCCATTAATTGAACAAGGTGTGGTGCCTGTTATAACAGGGTTTATTGGTGCAAATACGGCTGGTGATACGACTATTTTAGGACGTGGCGGATCAGATTATTCAGCGGCAATTATTGGTTATGCTGTGCAAAGCGAAGAAATTCAAATCTGGACAGATGTAAATGGTGTTTATTCAGCGGATCCGCGTGTGATTAAAGATGCTAAGCTATTGAAACAGCTATCGTATCAGGAAGCTGCTGAGTTAGCGATGTTTGGCGCTAAAGTTTTACATCCGCGCACCATCCAACCAGCTGTGCGAGCGGATATTCCTGTGCGAGTTTTGAATACCTTTAATATTGATAATGTAGGTACTATAATTGCTCATGCTGCGGATAATAGCGATGGAACAGTTAAATCGGTAACTTGGAAAAAAGCTGTGCCATTATTGAATATTTATTCGGCAGATATGTTCTTATCTAAAGGCTTTTTACAGAAGATTTTTGCGGTATTAGCTAAAAATAATATTTCGGTAAACATGCTTTCAGCTTCTGAGGTGAGTGTTTCGGTAACCTTGGATACGATTGGTAAATTGGATGAAGCGTTGCAGGAATTAAATAAATTTGCTAAAACTGACTATATTGAAGGTTTTGGCACGGTGTCGTTAGTTGGCGAGCAAATCATGAATAAACATTCGTTGATGCAAGAGTTGTTTAATTTATTTCAAGCAACTTCAACCCAAGTGCAAATGCTGTCGTATAGCGCGAGTAATATTAATATTAGCATGATAGTTCCAACAGATAAAATTGGCGAGATTGTGCCATTACTGCATACTAAATTTATCACAATGAGTAATTAAATACCATGTTAAATTATCAAGTTATACCCCTTAAATCTGGTCAAGATAATTACATTTGGCTAATTCATGATGAGCAAAATGCAATTGTGATTGACCCAACTGAAGCTAAAATTGTCAAGGCTTATTTGACTAAACATACTTTGAATCTGCAAGCGATCCTTTTGACTCATGGGCATGCGGATCATATTGGCGGTGTCAAAGAGCTTAATTTAAGTTATCAACCAGAAATTATTGATAATTTCAAACAGCAGTTGTTCGAATCACAAATTATTCAAATCGGAACATTTCCTGTTTTTCAGGTTATGCTAACGCCTGGACATACCGCAGAGCATGTCGTGTATTTATTTGATATGAAGCATCTTTTTTGTGGTGATGTTTTGTTTAGCATGGGGTGTGGGCGAGTTTTTACCAATGACTTTGATTCGGCATATGCGTCGTTGAGCAAGATAAAAGCATTAGCTACTTTTACACTTTGTTATCCTGCACATGAATATACCGCGAATAATTTGCGTTTCACCAGTGCACTCGACAAAACACCTGATTATTATACGCAATTTGCCAAATTTGTGGTGATGAAATTAAGTAGCTTGCAAAATAGTTTACCAACTTTACTAAGCGATGAGCTGCAATATAATTTATTTTTACGTTGTCATGATCCTTTGGTTTGGTCATTAGTTGCAGCAGCATTGGATGAAATTATTGATAGCGAATTTAATTGCTTTGTGGCATTGCGTAAATTAAGGAATAATTTTAGCTAAAATTAATGAATCTAGTGAATTAATAATGGAATTTAAATAAAAAGGTCAGAAAAATGAGAATGTTACATACAATGTTGCGCGTTGGCAATTTAGATAAAAGTATTGAATTTTATACTAATTCATTTGGTATGAAATTATTGCGTCGTACCGATTATCCAGCTGGTAAATTTACGTTGGCTTTTGTAGGATATGGTTCTGAACAGGATAATGCTGTGATTGAGTTAACTTATAATTGGGGCGTTGAAAACTATGATTTGGGTACTGGGTTTGGACATATTGCATTGGCAACAGAGGATATTTATTCGGCTTGTGCGATAGTGAGAACCCATGGAGGTAAAGTTACTCGCGAACCAGGACCAATGCAACATGGTATAACGGTAATTGCTTTTGTTGAAGATCCAGATGGTTATAAAATTGAATTAATTCAAGAATAATTACATAAATCACAAAAAACACTCATTTTAGGGTGTTTTTTTAATTCAAGTTTAGAGATGGAGTTAAAAAATAGAGGTTATTTTACATGCAGAAATAGTGGTGTTTTATTTCATTTTTAGATAAATTAAATTGTAAATATGCATGTTTTGCATTGA
>DPRZ01000103.1 GCA_003538525.1 Neisseriales bacterium | reverse complement strand
CGTACCTATCTTTTAAGTGGACAAATAACGCAAAAAGTAATGCGGGTGTAACAGTTGCAATTATTGGATTATGCAATAAACAATCTAACCATAAATATTTATTTAATGGCGTAACTAAACAAGTCGCAGAAAACATTAATCCATATTTAGTTGATTCTGCAAATGTGTTTATAGCTAAATCTTCAAAACCAATTTCACAAAATCTTCCAAACATCTGCTTTGGTAGCATGGCAAATGATGGTGGAAATTTATTTTTAACCCAATCCGAGCGTGATGAAATCATTGCCAAATATCCCAATGTAAAGATTTTGATTAAAAAACTGCTCGGCTCACAAGAGTTCATCCGTGGAGAAACTAAGTTTTGTTTATGGATAACGGATGAATTTAAAGAGTTGGCAATCTCAATTCCAGAAATAAAGTCAAGAATTGATAAAACTCATACTCTACGCTTAGATAGCAACCGAGCAGCAACAAAAATATTAGCTGGACAACCATATAAATTTGGCGAAGTTAGACATCAAGATAGTTGCTCTATCATTATCCCTCGAGACTCTTCTGAACGAAGAGAATATATACCAATTGGATTTTTAGACTTAAATACTATCATTGTCGCTCCTAATTTTGCGATTTATAACCCAGAAACGTGGGTTTTTGCTGTGGTTCATTCAAAAATGCATATGGCATGGGTTAAAACTGTAGCTGGTCGATTAAAAACAGATTATCGTTATTCATCAACATTATGTTATAACACTTTCCCATTCCCAAATATCAGCGAAGAGCAAAAAAAACGCCTTGAATTTCATGTGTTTAATGTACTCGACGAACGAGAACGCCATTCCGAAAAAACTCTTGCCGAACTCTACGACCCTGACAAAATGCCCGCTGGTCTCCGTGAAGCCCATCATAATTTAGATATTGCTATCGAACAATGCTACCGCCTTAAACCGTTTGAGTCTGACGAAGAACGCCTTGAGTATCTTTTCGCCCTCTATGAACAAATGACCTCAACAGGTGGTAAATACATGAAAGAATTAATATGAAATTGTTGTTTTTAGATGAATCTGGTGATCATAATTTATCTGTAATTGATCCGCAATATCCAGTATTTGTACTTGGTGGAATAATTGTCGATGAGATTGAATATAATAATACTATAGAACCTGCTATAAATGAGTTTAAAATGAAATTATTTGGCACTAAAGATATTATACTTCATACCTCTGATATATCAAGAAATCGGCTCGGCTTTGAGCAATTAAAATCAGCTGAATTTAGAACTGTATTTTATGCAGAGTTAAATAAACTTATGTGTGATTTAAATTACAAAGTAGTTGCCTGTGTAATAAAAAAGCAAGAACATATTGATAACTACGGATTTAGAGCAATTGATCCATATTTATTAAGTCTTAATGTTCTAATTGAAAGATTTATATTTGAGTTATCAAATAATGATAAGGGTGTTATCATTAGCGAAGCTCGAGGCGGTAAACTAGATAATGAGCTTGAACTTGCTTGGCTTGATGTTAAAATCCAAGGAACCAAGTTTATTAAATCAACCCGCATAAAAAATTCAATTGAAAATTTTGCTATTCGTAGAAAAGCAGATAATATCATTGGTTTACAGTTAGCAGATTTGGTTATTTCTCCTATAGCACGTAAATCAATTGGCAAATCGGTAAAAAATGATTATTTGGTAATTGAGCAAAAGATAAGAAAAGATAAATTTGGGAATATAAACGGCTATGGGATTGTTACCATGCCTAAATAAAAAAGGCCGTCCCCGCTACGCAGTGATCGACCTATGGAAGTTATTATACTATGATTGGGGCAATAAGTACAAAAATATTTTACTAACTTGGATAGTTCAAGGATTGATGTGAAGTAAAACCCAGAAGAAAATGTAATAGACAATCTCTATAGACTGTCAAATCTTATTTAGAAATATAGACTAAAAATTATAGCCATAATTAAGATTAGAGCTGTAACTTAAATTAAAGCAATTTAGACATCTTGAGCGTAAATCAGTACGCGTTATTTTGTATCAAGGTAATAGCCGTCTTGAAACAATCAAAGAATTTGAATTAAATAAAGGTTATGCTTCTGGTTTTGCGGGGCTAATTGAATTTATAAATTCGCAACTTCCACATAATGAAGTAATCGGTGCGGCATTGCGCAAGAGCGTGTTAATGTATCCTGAATTAGCGGTTCGTGAGTTAGTTGCTAATGCCATCATTCATCAAAATCTAACCATCACTGGCGCAGGTCCAATGATTGAAATATTTGCGAATAGATTAGAGATAACTAATCCTGGCGCTCCGATAGTCGATGTTATTCGTTTTTTAGATACCCCACCGCGCAGTCGTAACGAGTTAATGGCTGCTTTTATGCGTAGAATAGGTATATGTGAAGAGCGTGGTAGTGGAATTGACAAGGTAGTTTGTTCAGACTGAAGTTTATCAACTGCCAGCGCCATTATTTGCTGTAATTGATGATAATACTAAAGTCGCATTGTTTGCACACAAAGAGTTTAAAGATATGGATACAGACGAGAAAATTCGTGCATGTTACTTACATTGTTGTTTAAACTATGTTAACCATGAATCAATGAATAATGCTTCACTCCGTAAGAGATTTGCTTTGGGTGAAGAAAACAGCGCATCCATTTCTAGGTTAATTAAGTTATCATTTGAAAAGAATCTAATAAAAGCATATGATGATAATGCAAACCGTAAATCGCTGCGCTATATACCATTTTGGGCGTAAATAATCTCATTTGCTGGTCATTTGCAGGAAGTGCCTAAGTTCATAGTGATTTAAGCTGCAACGTAAGTAAAACAGGGTGTTATGTCGTGGATCTCATTTGCTGGTCATTTGCACAGATTAGACTCTGTGGCATATTATTTTGAAAAGAGAGACTTTATGAATAATATTAAATTAGTTGAAGATAGTCGTCAACTTTTGGATAAAGTTAGCCAATATATTGATACTGCCAGAACCAATATCAGCACCTCAGTTAATTTTGAGATGGTAAAAGCATATTGGCTGATTGGTCGTGAAATAGTTGAGGAAGAACAGCAAGGCAATCAACGCGCTGAGTATGGTGCAGGATTATTACGCTATTTAGCAGAAAAATTAACCGTTAAATATGGGAATGGATTTGGATATGAAAATATCAAACGTATGCGCCAGTTTTATATTGCTTATGCAAATAGTACACCAATTGGGTACGCAGTGCATACCCAATCTAACAAATCGTTAAACCCTGATTTAGGTTGGATACATTATCGGGCTTTGATGCGAGTTAATCGGATAGAAGTACGCTCATTTTATGAGATCGAAGCCGTAAAAAATAGCTGGTCTGGACGAGAGTTGGAACGACAAATTAATAGCCTACTTTTTGATCGCTTAGCAAAAAGTAAAGACAAGCAAGGTTTATTGGAATTAGCAACTCAAGGGCAAATTATAACTAAGCCAGTGGATGCCCTAAAGGAGCCAATTATTTTGGAATTTCTTAATCTTCCCGAAGCACATCAATTAGTTGAATCCAAACTTGAACAAGCGCTAATTGATAATTTACATCATTTTTTATTGGAATTAGGCAGCGGTTTTGCCTTTATTGCCCGTCAAAAGCGCCTGACTTTAGACGGTGATCATTACTATGCAGATTTAGTTTTCTATCATGTAAAATTAAAATGTTATGTGGTTATCGATCTTAAAACTCGGAAACTCAGCCATGCTGATATTGGACAAATGTTGTTATACGTCAATTACTTTGACCGTGAAATTCGTGATGAAAATGACAATCCAACCATTGGGCTGGTATTATGTACCGAGAAAAGTGATACGATGGTGAAATATATGTTAAACGAAACCAATCAACAAATTTTTGCGAGTAAATATCAGTTGTATTTACCAACTGAAGAACAATTGCGCCAAGAGTTACAAAAGGAATTGCTTGAAATACAGCAGCGCCTTGGTGAGACAGATAATGAATAATTGTTATCTCAAAAATAAATTATATCGCCTTGTGTGCTATTTAGAAATAAAAAGAGATATTTTATGAACAATATTAAATTATTTGAATCTAAAAAAGTTCGTAGTCATTGGGATAGTGAGGCTGAAAAATGGTATTTCTCAATTATCGATGTTTGCGAAATACTTAGCGATAGCAATAATTCTCGTCGATATTGGAGCGATTTGAAGCGCAAATTAGTTAATGAGGGTGCAAGCCAAACGTACGATAAAATCGTACAGTTGAAAATGGAAGCAAGTGATGGCAAAATGCGTTTGACTGACTGTGCCGATACTGAAGGATTATTGCGGATTATTCAATCAATTCCCTCTCCTAAAGCCGAGCCATTTAAATTATGGCTTGCCAAAGTTGGCTATGAGCGAATGCAAGAAGTTGCCGATCCTGAGCAAAGTTTAGATCGGGCACGAGAAAATTGGCAAAACCTTGGGCGCAGTAACAAATGGATCCAGCAACGTATGATGGGACAAGAAACCCGTAATAAGTTAACTGATTACTGGAAAGAAAATGGTATTGAAAAATCTGAAGAATTTGCACTACTAACCAATATAATCCATCAGGAATGGACTGGGGTCAGTGTCAAAGAGCATAAAGTCATCAAAGAGTTAAAATCTCAAAACTTACGCGATCACATGACAGAAGCAGAATTAATTTTTACTGCCCTTGCTGAACTATCCACGCGCAATATAGCAGAAACCAAACAAGCGCAAGGCTTGAATGAAAACATCCAAGCTGGCAAACGTGGTGGAAAAGTTGCTAAACGCGCCAAAGATGACTTTGAACAAGAAACAGGGCAAAAAATTGTTACTAGTGATAATTTTCTACCTCAGCAAGCTGAGACTAAAAAACTGAAAAAGTAGTTACCAGAAATGAGAGTATAAATGAACATTAGCAATAATACCCAAATTCTGCTTTACCAAAATAGCGATGGCGCAATTAAACTTGACGTGCGTTTGGAAGATGAAACCGTATGGCTCACGCAAGAACAGATTGGACAATTATTTGCTAAAGCTAAATCAACCATAAGCGAGCATATAAATAATATTTTTGCAGAAGGTGAGCTATTAAGTAGCTGTTGTATGAAGAAATTCGGAAATTCCGAATTTCAGCAAAAAGCGCCCCAATATTATAATCTTGATGTTATTATCTCAGTTGGTTATCGCGTAAAATCACAGCAAGGTACTCAATTTAGAATTTGGGCTACTCAACGTTTAAAAGAGTATATTATAAAAGGATTTGTACTGAACGACGAACGCTTTAAATCAGGTAATTCGATGAATTATTTTGATGAATTGCAACAACGGATTCGAGAAATTCGTTTATCCGAGCGTTTCTTTTACCAAAAAATCAAAGATATTTATACCACCAGTATTGACTATAACGCCAATGATGAAAAAACTATTGAGTTTTTTAAAATCATACAAAATAAATTATTGTGGGCCGTTAGCCAAAATACAGCAGCAGAACTAGTTTATCGGCGAGTTGATGCCTCACTTCCATTAATGGGGATGCAGTCTTTTGACAAAGCCGTTACTCAGGTTAAAAAATCTGATGTCAGTATTGCAAAGAATTATCTTAATGAAGATGAAATAAAATTACTCGGTTTATTAGTTGAGCAATATCTTGCATTTGCGGAAACTATGGCACAACAACAAACGCCAATGTATATGCTCGATTGGATTAAGCGTCTTGATTTAATTTTACAGCTAAATGGTCGTGAATTATTAACTCACGCGGGCAACATTAGCCCTCAAATCGCGGTGGATAAATCAACAGCAGAATATAAAACATTCAAACAACAGTTGCAAGAACATGAGTACCAACGGAGCTTGGCTGAACTTGAAAACGATTTAAAAAGCTTGAAATTATAGAAAGAAACACAAATGACTGATTTGGTACATGTACGCTATGAGCAAACTGGGCAAAGCTCAAAAATAAATAACTCTGGCATGCGTGAAATGCAAGCTAAAGCTTTTGCAGCCCGCAATTCACAATACTTGTTATTAAAAGCTCCGCCTGCCTCAGGTAAATCACGTGCCTTAATGTTTATTGCACTGGATAAGTTAATCAATCAAGGAATTAAAAAAGTCATTGTGGCGGTTCCTGAGCGCTCAATTGGTAGCTCATTTGCAACGACCGATCTTATGCAATATGGTTTTTTTGCGAATTGGCAACCGAATGATAATTATAATTTGTGTACCCCAGGTACGGATGGCAGTACTAGCAAAGTTGGTGCATTTAAAAACTTTATCCACACTGATGAGCAAATTCTCATCTGTACGCATGCAACCCTGCGTTTTGCTTGTGAAGAATTAGAAGAGTCTGAGTTTAATCATGTATTACTGGCGATTGATGAGTTCCATCATGTTTCAGCCGATGCAGATAGTCGTCTCGGCGAATTATTACGCTCAATTATGCAAAACTCCAGTGCACATATTATTGCAATGACAGGCTCTTATTTCCGCGGTGATAGCGTGCCTGTCTTAACGCCCGAAGATGAAGCTAAATTTGATAAAGTGACTTACAATTATTATGAGCAATTAAACGGTTATACTTATCTTAAATCGCTAGGGATAGGCTACCATTTTTATCAAGGGCGTTACACCTCGGCAATTATGGAGGTTTTAGATACCGATAAGAAAACTATTTTACATATTCCAAGTGTTAATTCAGGCGAATCATTAAAAGATAAATATGGCGAAGTTGACTTCATTATTGATCACATCGGCGCAATTGATCATGTCGATAGTGAAACTCAAGTAATTTATGTTAAGCGTCATAGCGACGGCAAAATTATCAAGATTGCCGACTTGGTTAATGATAATTCAATTGCTCGTGACAAAATTTCTGCGTATTTACGCCAGATTACCTCCGCCGATGATATTGATTTGATTATCGCCTTGGGGATGGCAAAAGAGGGCTTTGACTGGCCATATTGTGAACATGCCTTAACGGTTGGTTATCGTGGCTCATTAACCGAAATTATTCAAATTATTGGGCGTGCCACTCGGGATAGTCAGAATAAAACTCATGCACAATTTACCAACTTGATTGCACAACCCGATGCACAAGACGCAGAAGTAAATTTATCGGTAAATAATATGCTAAAAGCGATTACCGCATCCTTATTAATGGAGCAAGTTTTAGCCCCAAATTTCAAATTTAAGACAAAATTATCCGATGATGATTTACCAGAAGCAGGAACCATAAAAATCCGCGGTTTTAAAATGCCCTCATCCAAACGGGTACAAGATATTATTGAATCTGATCTCAACGATCTTAAAGCTACCATTTTGCAAGATTCGCAGATGCTCAAAGCCATGCCGGGGAATCTAGAACCTGAGGTAATTAGTAAAGTTTTGATTCCAAAGATAATTCAAATTAAATATCCTGAATTAAATGCGGCGGAAATTGAAGAAGTACGCCAACATGTTGTAGTTGATTCGGTCATTAAAAACGGTGAAATTAAGCAAGAAGGTAATAAACAATTTGTCCGCATGGCTGGAAAATTTGTCAATATTGAAGATTTACATATTGATCTAATTGACAGCATTAATCCGTTTCAAAAAGCGTTTGAGATTTTATCTAAATCAGTTACCACCCGCGTATTAAAATTAATTCAAGAAGCCATTAATGCGACTCGAATTGAGATGACTGAAAAAGAAGCTTTGCTGTTAGCTCCTAAATTTAACGCATTCAAACAACATGCACAACGTAATCCCGAGATTAATGCCAGTGACCCATTGGAACGACGTTTAGCTGAGTTTGTCCTCTACATGCGTGACTATGCCCGCAAGAAAGCTAATCATGGATAATTTTAGCCAATATAGTAGCCTTGATGATATTTTAAATGACGCAATCTTCGGTGAATCGTTTAAGGTAACCAGCAAACCATCCATCGCACAAAATGCAGATCAGCGGCTAGTAGAATCTTTTGAAGAAATCAATCAATTTATTGATCAAACTGGGCATGCGCCTGCTGCGAGTAACGATATTAATGAACGCAAACTGTATTCTCGTTTGCTTGGACTACGTGAAGAGGCACTAAAATGCGAAATGCTGCAAGAATATGATCGGCATCATCTATTAATTCAGAGTGAACCATTACCCAGTTCTTTGGATGATATTTTAAATAGCGCTGAATTTACCGACTTAATCGATGATGAAGACATCTTCACCTTAAAACATATCCCACTGAATACCGAACGCGAAAGTGCTGATTTTGTCGCACGGCGTAAGCAATGTAAAAACTTTGCTCAATACGAGGAATTATTTAAACAATGTCATGCAGAAATAAAATCCGGACAACGTAAACTAGTCGCGTTTAACGAGGCAAATTTAACCGAGAAATCATTTTTTGTGGCTAAAGGCGTACTCGGTTATTTAGATGTTATTTATGATTTAGTCCGCGATAAAAACAGCAAGCTAGATGGACGAGTTTATAGTGTGTTTGAAAATGGCACAGAATCAAACATGTTATTTCGTTCACTGGGTAAAATGCTCTATGAAGATGGATTTTTAGTTTCAGCCAGTCAAGTTTCTGATTTAGAAACATTTAACCGAGGATTTGAAATTATTAACGATGAAGATCAGCAAAGCGGTTATATTTATGTGCTTAAGTCCAGAAGCACTGACTCAAAAATTGTGAGTATCGATAATTTATATAAAATTGGTTATTCGACTATGCCAGTTGAAGAACGCATAAAAAATGCTGAAAATGAAGCAACCTACTTAATGGCGGCAGTTGAAATTATGGCTATTTATCAATGCTACAACATGAATCCGCAAAAATTTGAGCAATTACTGCATAAATTTTTTGGTAGTGCTTGTTTAAATTTAGATATATTTGGCGAACATGGCGCGCGGTATAATCCGCGCGAGTGGTTTACAGTGCCGCTTCACATCATCAACCAAGCCATCGAGTTAATTATCTCAGGGGAAATTATCAATTATCGTTATAACTATACCTCGGAGATGATTAATTTGATTTAAAAAGCTTAAACTTCAACGAGCGATCAAGCAAAAACCACATAATCCGAAACATCCAGAATAAACCCCTCTTGTAACACATTGTGCGGCAGCAAGCGATCATAGCCCAAATCTTGTAATTTATCATACAGTGCCTTACGACTATAGACCCCAAACTTAGGCAATAATTGCTTATTAAACATCTGATCAATTGCATTTTTGGACATGACTTTAGCTTCAATTTTGGCAATCAAATCGGCAATATCCTGACTCGAAAAGTTCAGCATAAAAAAGAAAATTACTTGTTTTTCACGCTCAGTCAAGCTTAAATTCTCCGTATTCAGCGAATGAATCTTGGTGTCACCATATTTATAAAAACGAGCCAAAATGCTCGAAATATTGCATACCTCCAAAGGATGGGCATCCACCATAATCGCAACAATATTTTGCGTCTGTGGATTGATAACCGGCAACCATGAAGCAACAAAAATCTTGGCTAAATAATTACTAAATGAGCGTACCACCAGCAGTTTTTTAGCTTGTTGGGTACTAACAACTTCATCAAATAAATTAGTCACCAGAGGGCTTTGAAATAACTTAAATAATTCCTCGGCACTTACCCCAAATTCTGCACTAAGCCGTGCTAAATACAATGGTTGATGATTGATGCTTGCAACGCCGCCCATGAAATTTGGCACCGCCAGAAACACACGTTTAAAACTATCCACAAATTCATCGAGGAAAATTTGATCTTCATTACTTAGGCTATACTTATCCATTTTTATCATTCAAAATTATTATTCAGTACATTTATGCAATTAGTTGCTGCACGTATTATACTCAAATTACCAATACAACACCAAATACACCAAACTAACTCACTCCGCAGCATTTACGGTTAAATGCGAAAAACGTTGCTGTATTCACGAATTTTGTATTAAACTTACCGCCGTTACGTTCAAATCATACATTTTAAAAGGACACAACATGAGTATTGATGGCTATTTTGATATAAATATAAAAACTCCACTCGGTGAAAAATTTGCAACTTTGCATTTAATCAGCGCAGGAAATGATTTAACTGGTGAATTTATTACCACCAAGGCAACTTTTCCAATCAACGGCAGCATTGATGGCAATCAGATTACTTTCACCACCCAAATTTCTATTTCAATGGGTGAAATTAATGCACAAATTAGCGGTGAAGTTACTGAGGAAGGCTTTAGTGGTGAAGCTAAAGTTTTATTTGGCAAACTCCCAATTCAAGGAACGCGCAAGCCTCAAATTTAAGCTCCACAACAATTCCTTTCAATTCTAACAACTAAGTTTTTGCTTAGTTGTTCAATCTTACACCCTGCAACTATAATCTAGACTTAATCAAGCAAAACAATTTGCCAAGTGCGGTAAAATAACTTATTCTCGAAATATTTCAAATAGTTATTAAATTCAACACCTACTTGAGCAACAATACAACTAATTTTGATTAACTAATTCATTTTAGTCATTTCTTCTTTGCATAAAAGGGTTTAACATGCGCAAAATTTTGTTATTAATCAGCGGTATATTTCTGGTAGCCTGCCAAAAAAACGCTAATACCTATAACGGCTATATTGATGCCGATTTAACTTATTTATCCAGCGACTTTGCGGGGCGAATTAGCAGCCTCTACGTATCCCGTGGCGAGTCAGTGAGTGCTGGGCAAATTTTATTCAAATTAGAGCAAACCAACGAACAGCGCAATATTGCAATTGGGCAATCTAATCAAGAAAATTTACAGGCGCAGCGTCAACAAATTCAAGATCGCATCAACTACACTCAAAATAATTATGTGCGTCTCCAAAAACTCCAAGCGCAAGGTGCGGCCAGTAGTGATGAACTGGAACAAGCGCAACAAAACCTCAATGTGCTAAAAAACCAATTACTGAGTTTAAATGCTCAATTAATTGGCAATAAATTTGATATTGCGCAAAAAAATTGGCAACTGGAACGCAAGCAAAACAGTGCTCCCGAATCGGGGATTATCTTCGATAGTTATTTTACACCAAGCGAATATGTGCAAAGTGGCACGCCAATTTTATCCTTAATTAGCGCCAAAAATATTAAGTTAATTTTCTTTGTTCCCGAAACCGATTTAGGTAAATTACATTTAGGCGAGGCAATTAGCTTTACTAGCGATGGTAATACCAATTTACAGGCTGGCACAATTAGCTATATTTCGGCTCAAGCTGAATACACTCCACCAATTATATTCTCTAGCGAGGACCGCCAAAAATTAGTCTTTCGCGTAGAGGCACGACTAACTCAGCCGAATTTGGCGCAAGTACACTTAGGTCAACCAGTTACCTTGGAGTTAAAACCATGAGCAATTTAGCCATCGATATTCAAAATATCACTAAAACCTTTGGCACTAAAACCGTGGTAAATAATGTCTCATTACAAGTGCCACGCGGAACTATCTTCGGTTTTTTAGGCTCCAACGGCAGCGGTAAAACCACGACGATTCGGATCATTTGTGGTTTACTCACGCCAAGTTCGGGCACAGGAACGTGTTTAGGACATGATATTTTGACCGAGAGCGCTAGCATTAAGCAAAAAATCGGCTATATGTCACAACGCTTTAGTTTCTACACTGGCTTAACCGTCTATGAAAATTTACGTTTTGTGGCTGATGTTTATCAAATTAAAAACAAGAACAGTGAAATTGAGCGCATCATCGAGGATTTAAATTTACAACCTTACCGAAATATAAAAGCGGCGGGTTTATCGGGCGGCTGGAAACAATCGTTAGCCTTAGCCTGCTGTTTACTGCACCGCCCAGAATTATTATTTTTAGATGAACCAACCGCTGGGGTTGACCCCAAAGCCCGTAAAGATTTCTGGGATTATTTGCATAAAATTTCCGTACGTGATGGAACCACGATTTTAGTTACCACCCATTATATGGATGAAGCCGAAAAATGCAGTGCTCTCGCCTATATCAATATTGGCAATTTACTTTATTCTGGCTCAACTTCCGAGATTATCGGATTTTCAAAAGTCGCCAGTTATTTGGTGACAGGTTCACATGACGCACTCCAAAAATTAATTGAGGAAATTGCGCTGAATTATCCACGCGTTTTAGCTGGATTTGTCAATAACAACTTACGAGTTTCAGCCTGCAATTTAGTTCAGTTACAACAAATAATGGCTGCCACACCTGAACTCAGCTATAGCGCAACCACACCTTCATTTGAAGAGGTTTTTATTGGACTAATGCCAGAATGAATAACTTAACTACTCTTTTTTCCATCAATCGCGTAATGGGTTTAATGCGTAAGGAATTTGCGCTAATTTTTCGCGACCGTGGCACCATTGCTATGTTAATTATCTTGCCAATTATGTTACTAATTATTTTCGGGTTTGCCATCCGCTTAGATCCGAAACATTTACCAACTAGTATCATCAATTATGATAACAGCCCACTAACACGTAATTTTGTGACTAATTTACAAGCCTCAGGCTATTTTCAAATTAATGACACTTCAGGTAATGAGCAGGCGGCACATAAAGCACTTGCGGCAAGTAAAACTAGTTTCGTAATTACCATCCCAGCTAATTTCACTCGTAAATTTATTCGGGGCGAAAATCCAGAATTATTGGTTGAATTAGATGCAACTGATCCAGGCAGTAGCGCTAGTGCCTTGAGTAATATTCAACCAATTTTAACTCAAGCCATAAATGAATTCAGCGCCCGCGGATTGAATAATCCACCCCAACCACAGTCGCGGAGCGTAAATTTAATTATTCATCGCAATTACAACGAATCAAACCGCAGTGAATACAATATTGTCCCAGGCTTAATTGGCGTGCTTTTAACCTTGACTTTAGTCATGCTCACCTCAAGCGCAATTACTTCGGAAATTTCGGTTGGTACAATGGAGATGCTGTTAACCACACCATTAAAGCCGGTGGAAATTATCGTCGGTAAAGTTTTACCCTATGTAGTATTAGGTTATGTGCAGTTAACTAGTATTTTAATTTTCGGTAAGTTATTGATTAA
>DPRZ01000266.1 GCA_003538525.1 Neisseriales bacterium | reverse complement strand
TAACGGTAATAAATTTGTGCTACCGATTAAATTGAAATAATGTATTGCAGTATTAATACAAAACAATGAGATTGAATAAATTTTAATGTGTGAAGAAACGCAATTTATTTGCTAATTAAAGGTATTATCTAGTCTCCTTGTCTTGTAATTATAGTCCTATTTAAATTGGTTAAACTCATGGAGTGCAATCAATAAGGCATACAATTCAAAACTAACGTGATCAGCAACATTCGGTCCAAGAATAGCACGCGCATGGAGTAAATTATTCTCAACTTTGATATATTTCACATTCTTTGAACCCGCATTAATCATCCCAGCATAGGCTGCCGCTGAATTATTCTCAGGCACCAACGAGTCTTTGGCTAATGAAACTAAGCTAATTGGATTAGTGCTTTTCCAATTTAAGATATCCGCCTGACTCACAACCTTAAGCAAACTTTTATCTGTAGTCATCTCTGGATTCACCAAGGCTTGTACACTGTTATCCAGCGGCGAATAACTAATTCCAGCCGAAGATTTAAACAGTGCGGCAAAGAAATAATTAAGCGCTAATTTAAATTGATTGGTATTACTGAAACGCACGCTATCCACATTAAATTGATTACTAGTAGCATGTCCACAAAGCGGTAAATCCAGAACACATTTTAAAGCATAGAAATTAGGGTTAAACAAATTACTCACCGCCACATGATTATAATAAGCGTAACTGAGCAAAGCATTTACCAACAGCGAGGGCTTCAACATTGAACCCCAAAAGCTACTATTAATGTTATAGTGATTCACCGATTCGCTAACTTGATTACTCAATAAAAAAGGCAGCATCACCCCACTTAAATCATAAGCGCCCTCAATCGCAACAGTTTGCTTGAGAATTAGTTTATGTTGCAAGAGAGGTCTCCGAAAAGCTGGCTCAGTTTGGTAAATGCGACTAAACCACAGCGCATATGAAGCCCCCTCCGAATAACCACTGACAAATAAAGGCAGCGGAGTTTTGTTCGGACTTACAAGCTGATGTTGCTTTAAATAGCGCATTGTTGCAATCAGCATACTCTGCCCATCATCCACATTTGGGCGCGGATAGACAATATAGGGGTGCATCGCTGAGTAATTATCCCCTAGCCCAATATAATCTGGCGCAACCACAATATAGCC
This sequence comes from Neisseriales bacterium, assembly GCA_003538525.1. Lineage (GTDB taxonomy): Bacteria > Pseudomonadota > Gammaproteobacteria > Burkholderiales > UBA11063 > Aquella. The sequence goes on along the minus strand of DPRZ01000266.1, from coordinate 1,623 downwards.
ATTTGCCGCAAAAATCCCCGCCAACATTTCAGCTTTATAATCTTGAAAATGAAGCGATGGCACGTTTAATTTACCACTAATCGTGGAATGAAAATAGAGAATTACGCCTTTGATTTTAGCAGGTGGCAGTAATAACAAACCTGAGACATTTTGTACCCCATCTTGATTAGTGGTTTGATATTTAAGGCGCTTATAACTTATTTTCGCACTCAACTCAATTTTTGCATTGGAATTAAATAGCCCTGTTTTAGCAAAAATTGGATTACTCTCAATTTGTTGATGATTATATGCGGCATTATCTTGACCAACCCAGCGTAATTCTAATTTACGATAATTGGCAACCACCTCGCTCACGGGAATTTCTGACTCTTGCGGCTGGCTAAGAATAAAGCTCTCGGCTTGTTGAAAAAGATGCGCTTGACTGGCTAAATCGCTGGCAAGCACTGGTTGCAGAATCAAAGAACACCAAACTAGAAGAATTAAGCGCACTGTTTTAGTCCTCAACAAACGAGCCAAATTAGCTAAGCTGACGCTGCACAAAATCATCAATTAACTGATTAGCGATCGAGTATTTTGAGGATGGGCGACCAGGGAGCTCATCCGCCGCATAAAACCCCGCCGCGCGCATTTCATCTGCATCTAAAACGATTTCACCATTCGCATATTCTGCGGTAAATGCGAGCATTAATGAATTGGGAAACGGCCAATATTGCGAACCAAAATAACGAATATTTTTAATTTGAATCCCAACCTCTTCCAAAACTTCGCGCGCCACGGTTTGCTCAATACTCTCACCAACTTCACAAAATCCAGCCAGCACGCTCCATACATCCGCAGCAAAGTGTTTAGCTTGCGCCAGCAAAATTTTATCCCCACGCGTCACCGCCACGATCATCGCTGGACTAATTTGCGGATAAATTTCACGTTGACACAGCGCACAATATAACCATTTGCCAGTTGGAGCAACCATCGTTTGGCTCCCACAATGCGTGCAATAATTATTTGTCCGCTGATAATGCAGCATTTGTTGCGCAAAAATCACCTGCTCAACTAACTTCGGTTCAAGTAAATTAACCACTTGACGTAAATTAACTAACTCCAGCGCAGCATTCAATGCCAGTTGTTCAGGGTTCATCAATTGCGCCACTAAAGCAGTATCAGCCAGCACAATTTTACTGAGCTGCAAATCCAACTCAGTTAGGTGTGTCGCATTTGGCAAAGCCCACGTGCTTGAAGTTTTAACTAGCAGCAAGCTTTGCTCATGAAAAATTAAATGCATCGTTTATGGGCGCAATAAATCATTAATTGAGGTTTTACTCCGTGTTTTAGCATCGACACGTTTCACAATAATTGCCGCATAAGTTGAATGACTACCATCCGCACTTGGCAAACTACCTGAGACAACTACCGAGTAAGCTGGCACACGACCATAATGAATTTCGCCAGTTGAGCGATCATAAATTCGCGTCGATTGACCAATAAATACGCCCATGCTAATCACGCTACCCTCTTCAACGATAACCCCTTCAACCACTTCAGAGCGCGCACCAACAAAGCAATTATCTTCAATAATTGTCGGATTAGCTTGTAACGGCTCTAATACACCACCAATGCCAACGCCAC
>DPRZ01000224.1 GCA_003538525.1 Neisseriales bacterium | reverse complement strand
AACAAACAATAGACGATAATTGATTTAGGGGAAGTGACGAAAATATGGCTTGGCAAGAAAAATTTGGTAACTATAAAATCATAACTGGTTATCAAATGTTAAAACGCAACATTGATACGAATAATATTCGCTTTAAGGTAAAAGTTGAGGGTTATTTATTTGCCTACGTGGTGGGCGATTTTAACCATTGGAAAAAATCTGAATATTATAAGATTCAATGGGTTGCTGACTCAAACGATGCTACTCTAGCCATGATGAAAGATATTCAATTTGATGAAGGTCTGGAGGCAGGCTTTCATCAATACAGTTATCTTTTAATCGACGCAGATGGTAATGAAGTGCTTTTATCCGCACAAAGCGATGGATTCAAAGCCTTTGATTTTCAATGGGAAGTTAAACCTCATAACATTGAAATTAAAGCTTCTGAAAATACAATTGTAATTGGTTCACCGCTAGAACTAATTGCAATTAAAAATGTTGGTAATAATCGCCGCGAAATAGTTCCTGTTGAGTGGAAAATTAGCCCACAACACGCAGGTATTTCTTTTCATAATGGTAAATTATTGGTCACTCAGGAAGCACGTGAGCTTGATGAAATAACGGTTACCGCAACACATCATGCAAAAAATTTAGTCTCCGAACGTACCTTCACACTGAATAAAGAAGAACGGACAGAGAAATTAATTCACTTTTATAAACGCGACAATCTTTATTCTGGAAGTAATTTTTCATGGAATCTATGGACCTTTGATGCAACTGGAAAAAAACATAAATCAGTTAATTTAACCACGGATAGCGACTTTGGTATAACAGGATTAACCTCAAAACAAAATGTCATTGCGCGTAAAAAAAGCTGGGAGAGCAATTGGCACAATGATTGGTCGGAACAAACACCATCATTTGAATTAAATGACCATGACCAGAATTATTATATTATTCATGGTGACAACCGAATTTACACCAGTTTACATGATGTCATAAATCGCATGAATCCAAGAATTGAACTGGCAATTATGGATAGCAAAAGTAAAATTACCGCATATTTGTCTGATACGCCACCAGTTGGAACAAAGTTCGATTTATACATTAATTCAATCAAACAAGAAGAGCTCACCGTATTAGTAAAAGAAGATCTCAAACAAGTAATTTTCTTAGATTTAGCCGTTTCACCACGCTCCAATGATTTTGTTGTCATAAAAGCTAGTAATAATATTTTTATTCCCTGTAAAGTAACTATGCGTGGTTATTTAGATAAGTTTTACTACGCTAATAATGAAATGGGAATCATTTTTAACAATCGTAAAATAAAATTACGCCTGTGGGCACCAACGGCTAAACAAGTTGAACTACTTCTTTATAATGATGTATTTACAGTGCAAAACCATCCAGACTTTAACTTTGTTATGCAACATGAGGTTGTAAACGGAACTCATTATATTGAAATAGATGCACCCGAATTTGAAAGTAAATATTACCTCTATCGCTTACATTTTGACGATCTTGACAACCATGGACGCCATACAATTAAGAGCACTTATGCTGTAGATCCGTATGCCAATGGAATTGGTTTAAATGGCGATAAAGGCGTACTACTCGATATTAATTCAGAAACACTAATGCCTGAAAATTGGGCTGCAGATGTTAAACCAAAATTTATTAATCCACAAGACGCCATAATCTATGAAATGCATATTCGCGACTTCACAATAAAAGCCAGCAGTGGTGTTGCTACTGAAATGCGTGGAAAATTTTTGGGAACTGTAGAGTCTTCAACACATTACTCTAGTCCAGAAAACCCGACTCAAAGCGTAACAACCGGCTTAGATAGTTTAGTTGATTTAGGTATCACTCACGTTCATCTTTTACCTATTTTTGATTTTTCATCAGTTGATGAAACTCGATTAGATGAAGTTGATAATCGTAATTGGGGCTATGATCCTAAAAACTATAATGCTCCTGATGGTAGCTACTCCCTAGATCCATATGACCCTAGTTTACGAATTTTAGAAACTCGTAAAATGATTCAGAAATTTCACGCCAAAGGAATTCGAGTCGTCATGGATATGGTCTATAACCACATGACAAATACCAACAACATGGATAATATTGTTCAAGGGTATTATTTCCGCACTGATAATAAAGGAAAATTTACTAACGGATCTGGCTGTGGCAATGAGTTAGCAACTGAACGCCCAATGGTAAGAAAATTTATTGTTGATTCGACCGTTCACTGGATTCGCAATTACAAAATTGATGGCATGCGCTTTGATTTAATGGAACTAATGGACTTTGAGAGCATGAAAAAAATTGTTGCAACAGCTCATGCAATTGATCCAAGCATACTCGTGTACGGTGAACCATGGAAAGGCGGCGATTCAGTCCTAACTAATGGAACCTACCGTGGCCGTCAAAAAAATCATAATTTTTCAGTTTTCAATGATTTATTCAGAGATGCAATTCGTGGATCAAATTCACCGAGCAACGGATTTATTAATGGTAACCCGCATAACCCTTTAAATTTATGGCACGTTATTGATGGTTTAAAAGGCTCCATTAATGGATTAACCGCGGTGGCAAGTGAGTCAATTAATTATATTGATGCACATGACAATTATACGTTATGGGATCATATCGAAAAAAGTCAGAATCAAGATTTGAAAATGGGAGAATATCGTCAAAATCTACCATTGGATCTTTTTGAAAGTACTTTGGTTCGTCAATATCTACTGGGGTTAGGTATTATTTTAACCGCGCAAGGTATTCCATTTTTCCAAGGCGGTGCTGAAATATTACGCACCAAAAATGGTGATCATAATAGTTATAAAAGTGACGATAATACCAATGCATTCCATTGGGAAGATAAACTTAAATTTCTTCCAGTATTTGATTATGTTAAAGGCTTAATTGAATTAAGAAAGCATCACCCCGCATTTAGAATGACACAAGCCAGCATGATTAATGAGCATTTAAATATCTATCCAGCCTACCATACTGATAGTTCTGGCGTTATCATTGCACATTATACTAATCATGCCAATGGTGATAGCTGGGAAGAAATTGTGGTAATTTATAACGCTAGTAATCTTAATGATTATGACGTGAATGAGATTCTTCCAAAACCAAAGAAAAAAGGCCATTGGAAGGTCGTAGTTAATCATGAAAAAGCAGGCATTGAGCCTATTTTAGGCTTAGTTGAAGGCAAAATACCACTTTTAAAATCTCATTCCATTTTAGTGGTACATGATTAGCCACAATTAGGTAGATAAGAGCCAATCTAAATCACGCCATCATGAGATGTGATTTTATTGGCTATATTATTGACAATGACGTAATAATTTTAAAAAACCAAATAATCAAATTATTGTTATATTAGCTAATTTTACTTATTCATCTTGTTAATCAAAAAGCCACGATATTTAATATCGTGGCTTTTTGATTAAGTAAACTTTAAATGTTAGCGTCCAGATTTAGCAACTGCAGCACCTAGCCACGTAGCCTCAGCTTTTAAACCAGCTAAATTAGCCATTTTCCATTCCCAATTTGGCGAACCAATAGTACTTGGAAAATTCATCCGCGCATAATCACCTAGACCAAGAATATCTTGAGCCGGGAAAATCACATAAGATGCATTACAATTTAAAGAATATTGTAACATTTTATGTGTAATAGTCACGTCATTAGCTTTGAAGAAACGTTTCAATAACTTCCGGTTCCATGTATTTAATGACCAATACCAGCCCATTAAAGTACTATTATCATGCGTACCTGTGTAAATAATAGTGTTAACTAATTCTTTCAATTTACTATTATCACCATGCACATCAAATACAAATTGGAAAATTTGCATCCCAGGTAATTTGTAATGGTCTCTTAACTCAAGAACTTCGGGACGTAAATCACCAAGATCTTCCACCACAATTTTGATATTTGGTAATTCTTTATAAATAGTATCAAATAACGCATAACCAGGAGCTTCAACCCATTCACCATCAATTGCCGTTGGACAACTAGCTGGAATTTGCCAATAGGTATCAAAGGCTCTAAAATGGTCAATTCTAATTATATCAAAAGCTTGCATATTTCCTTTTAAGCGATCAATCCAGAATTTGAAATTAGACTTAGCTAAATTTTCCCAATTATAAATTGGATTACCCCAGCGTTGTCCTGTTACAGAGAAATAATCTGGCGGAACACCTGCCACAAAAGTAGGATTTTGCTCAGCATCCAAAAGAAACATGTCTTGATTTTCCCAAACATCTAGAGAATCAAACCCTAAATAAATTGGAATATCACCCATTATTTCAATGTTTTTACTATTCGCATAAGCTTTCAACTCTAGCCAATGACGACTAAAAATAAATTGTAAAAATAACTCATAATCAATTTGTTCTTTATATGCAGATAGATCCAAT
>DPRZ01000148.1 GCA_003538525.1 Neisseriales bacterium | reverse complement strand
AGTTAGTTGCATCAGAAACCTACACCACAAAATTGGCTAATCACCTCAGCAGTATAATCCAACATTTCTTCGGTTAAACCAGGATAAATTCCAACCCAGAAAGTTTGATTCATAATCCGATCTGAATTAGTTAGTTCACCAACTGTGCGATAAGTACGTCCTTGCATATACGGTTGTTTTGTCACATTTCCTGCAAATAATAAACGTGTGCCAATTTTATTATCATCCAGATAGTTTAATAAATCCGCACGGCTAAATCCCGCAGTTTCCTTGATTGTAATTGGAAAACCAAACCACGATGGTTCTGAATTTTCGGTTGCCTCTGGCAAAATCAAGAACTCGCTACACTCGTGTAATTTAGCTTTCAAGTATTTAAAATTACTCTTACGTTGTTGCACAAAATCATCAAGGCGTGCCAACTGCGCTAAGCCACAAGCCGCTTGCATATCGGTAATTTTTAGATTATAGCCTAAATGCGAATAGGTGTATTTATGATCATAGCCAAACGGTAATTTACCGAGTTGTTGGCAATAACGCTTACCGCAAGTATTATCACAACCGGGTTGGCAATAACAATCCCGACCCCAATCACGGAAAGACTCAGCAATTACTTTTAACTCATCATTGTTAGTAAATACCGCACCACCCTCACCCATGGTGATATGATGGGCTGGATAAAAGCTCACAGTTGCAATATCGCCAAAGCTACCAACTTTTTTGCCCGCATATTCTGAACCCAACGCATCACAACAATCTTCAATTAGCCATAAATTATGTTGATCACAAAACTGACGAATCGCAGCTAAATTAAATGGATTACCCAAAGTATGGGCAATAAATACAGCTTTAGTTTTTTGGCTAATCGCTTGTTCCAATTTAGTAACATCAATATTATAAGTTGGAATTTCAACATCCAAAAATACTGGTACCGCGCCATTTTGTAAAATTGGATTAATCGTAGTTGGAAAACCAGCGGCAACCGAAATAACTTCATCGCCAGGTTTAATCGCGCGTTCACCCAATTTAGGTGAAGTTAGTGCGCTAAAGGCTACCAAATTAGCTGAAGAACCTGAATTAACCGTAATTAGATGCTTAACGCCCAAATACTTAGCAAGTTCCGCTTCAAATTTTGTATTAAAACGCCCAGTAGTTAACCAACCATCAAGTGAAGCTTCAACCATATACTTAAGTTCAAGTTCGCCAATAACTTTACCTGCGGGCGGAATTACGGTTTCACCAGCCACAAAGGGCTTAGCGACATATTTTTGTACAGCAAATTTACCAACTAAGTCTAAAATTTCGCTTTGCAATTGTTCTAACATTGGGTATCTTTCATATATTCATTAATTTGGTGTTGACTTAATTCCAGCATATTCTGCCCTGCAAAATAAGCCTTATACCATAAAGTTAATTTAGTTAAAGTTATTTGGCTATTCCAAGCTGGTTGCCAATTCAGCAACATTCGTGCTTTGGAGCAATCTAAGCGCAATAAATTCGCTTCGTGTGGATTATCATTCCCATCGCGACTCCAACTTGCTGAGTTACCCCAAATACCGCACATCTGAGTAACAATTTGTGCAACGGTTTTAGTATCGCTATCAAGTGGACCAAAATTCCAGCCGCCAACATAATACTGTTTGTCGTTATATAATTTTTCAGCTAACAATAAATAACCCGAGAGTGGTTCAAGCACATGTTGCCACGGACGCACCGCATTTGGAAAACGAATACTAACAGACTCATTCTTGCTAAAGCTACGAATAATATCAGGAATAAGGCGATCTTCAGCCCAATCACCACCACCAATTACATTGCCAGCACGTCCACTCGCAACAAAAGTTTGACTATCAGGATGTCCAAAATAAGAATTAATAAACGCTGCGGTAACTAATTCAGAACAGCCTTTGCTATTACTATAAGGATCATGCCCACCCATTGGTTCATTTTCACGATAAGCCCACAGCCACTCTTTATTTTCATAGCATTTATCGGTAGTCACATTTACCACGGCACGCCCATAACCAGTATTGCGGATGGCATCAAGTAAATTAACCGTGCCCATTACATTCACTTCATAAGTTTCACGTGGATACTGATACGAATAACGCACTAAGGGCTGCGCTGCCATATGAATAACAATCTCGGGTTGCACCTGCTGAAAATAGCTCTCCAACCGAGCATAATCACGAATATCGGCATAGCACATCTCAGCACATAGCGTCTCAAGCTGCATATCTTCCCACATCGAGGGATTAGTTGGTGCGGCTAATGAATAACCGAACACTTTAGCACCCAGCATATTTAACCAAATAGTCATCCAGCTACCTTTAAAGCCCGTGCAACCAGTTAGTAAAACCTTCTTACCTTGCCAAAATTGAGAATTTATCATTTCCATAACTTCCACGGCGCTTTATTCGAGCTCCACAACTCTTCCAAATGATGCTTATCACGTAACGTATCCATTGGCTGCCAAAATCCATCATGATCAAATGCCATTAACTCAGAGCTTTTTGCAAGACTTTCTAACGGTTGCTGCTCCCAGATACAACTATCACCATCAATCAAATCAATTACTTTAGGCGATAACACAAAAAACCCACCGTTAATCAAAGCTCCATCACCTTTGGGCTTCTCTTTAAAGCTACGAATTTTACCATCTTGAATATCTAATGCGCCAAATCTTCCTGGTGGTGTAACAGCAGTTAGCGTAGCCAATTTACCATGCTGCTGATGATAGGCAATTAAATCATTAATATTTACATCACTAACCCCATCGCCATAGGTAAAGCAAAAGGCTTCTTCATCTTTAACATAATCTTTTACTCGTGCCAAACGTCCACCAGTCATTGATTCATCACCGGTATCCACCAAGGTAACTTTCCATGCCTCTGCATGTTGATTATGCACCGTCATCTGATTATTTGACATATCAAAAGTTACATCCGACATATGCAAAAAATAATTCGCAAAATACTCTTTAATCACATAACCTTTATAGCCCAAACAAATAATAAATTCATTTACGCCATAGTACGAATAAAGTTTCATAATATGCCATAAAATGGGCTTACCACCAATTTCTACCATCGGTTTTGGTCTAGATCCTGTTTCTTCTGATAGTCTAGTTCCTAAACCGCCTGCTAAGATTACACATTTCATATAACTATCTTTCAATATTATTATTTATCCATAAATCCAGCCCAATTTCGCGTAAGTCAATAAATTCTAACCTATCTGCAATTTGCGTCATTTATTTAAACAACTCACACGCAAAATCAACTACATTTCGCGAGTCACTATCAAAACTAATCCCAATTAAATAAATTGGCTTATTTTCCGCTACATATTTATCAGCGTACTCTTTATTCTTGATTTGAGCGATGGCTTCGGCAGCATCACCATGCTTACTGAGTTTAAATTCCACGATGATTATCTTATCTGGCATTTTAAGGGTTAAATCAATCTTACCGTGATTGGTTACATCTTCGGCAATTAAGTCATAACCAAGCGCCGCCAAATAACTGTAGATCACACTAGCATAAAATCCCTCATAGTCAGCAATATTATTATTCCGATACCAATCGTTAGGGATCGCTGCAAAATGACTGGTAAAAATATTCTTTAATTGCGCAAAATTATTTTCATTAAATGCTGTGCTTAGGCTGTAGCTATATTCATTTTTATCGACACCAGCGACACCAATCTCTAATAAACTATTATTTAAGCTTGCTTTAACTTCGAGATTAGGATAGCGCAGCACATAGGCATACTGGGTTCCAATTTTAGTTGGTCTCTCAATAGTCAAATAGCCAGTTTGAAAAAGGAGCGTTATTAATGGAATATTCTCAATATCAAAACTAGATAATTGATTATCGCTGATAACTAAGCGCTCTAAATTCGGCACAAAATAATGTTTTTCTTGTAACAACTTAACTAAAAATGTTGGCGTTGCGGTTTCAAACCAATAATTGCGATATTCATAATTCTTACTAAAAAACAGTAATATATCAAATGGATTATAAACTTTTTGCTCTTCACTTCCAGCAAAGTTATAGCCATTATACCAACGCTTCAACTCGACTTTATTAACTTTACCAGCAGCTAGATATTCAGCAAATGTAGCCTCAAGCTCAGATTGAGTATATCCGCAAATATCAGCATAGCGTCTATCAAGAGTCAAATCATCCAATATATTCAAGCCACTAAATAAACTTACCTTACTAAATTTGGAAACTCCAGTTAATAAGGCAAACTTTACATACTCATCTGACTCCTTGATAACGCTATAAAAATTCTTCAAACCATCACGCAGCTCTTGGGCAATACTTAAATTATTGATATTATCTAATATTGGTTTGTCATACTCATCAATTAAAATCACAACTTTGCTTGCATACTTATTCGCTATTTCACGAATTAAATAAGTAAATCGACCACTAACATCAGGATAAATACTCTCAACACCCAGTTCTTTATGATATACATCTAAAAACTGGTGAATTTTATTGTCTAGTTCTTCGCGATTTCTTAATGAGCCTTGACCAAAACTAAAATGCAGCACAGGATATTGTTTAGTCCAATCCCAATTATGCTCGAGATACAAGCCGCTGAATAACTCTTTATTACCCAGAAACGCCTGCTTTAGAGTGTCAATAAACAGCGATTTACCAAATCGGCGCGGGCGCGACAAAAAATAATATTTACTATTCTCAACTAATCTGGCAATATGTCGGGTTTTATCAACGTAGGTATAATTTTTATCCGTAGCACGAATTTCTGATAACGTAGAGATCCCGATTGGTAATTTTTTCATAGTTAGTTTAGCTCACAAATAAAGTCAACAACATTTTTTTGCTCACAATCAAAACTCATGCCAAGTAAGTAAATCTCTTTGTTTTCCGCTAAATATTTACTCGCATAACCTTTACTGCGGATTTGAGCTAGTGCTTCGCTTGCGTTTCCATATTTATTTAGTTTAAACTCAATTATTAGAATTTTATCGGGCATCTTGATGGTTAAGTCGATTTTGCCATAATTGGTTACATCTTCAGCGATGAGATCATAACCAAGAGCTGCAAAGTAGCTATATACTACGCTAGCGTAAAATCCTTCATAGCTAGCAATATAATTATTTCGATACCAATCGTTTGGTATTGCCGCAAAATGTGCGCTAAAAATTGCTTTTAACTGCGCAAAATTATTTTCATTAAGCGCGGTACTTAGTTTATAACTATACTCATTTTTATCAATACTATCAACACCTAGTTCTAATAAGCTATTATTTAGGCTTGCTTTTACCTCTAGATTTGGATAACGTAATACATACGCATGTTGGGTTCCGATCTTTGTGGCGTTGGCAATAGTCAAATAACCCGTTTGAAATAAGAGCGTAATGAGCGGAATGTTTTCAATATCGAAGTTTGACAGCTGATTTTCACTAATTACCAAGTGTTCTAAATTCGGCACAAAGTAATGTTTTTCTTGTAACAACTTAACTAAAAAGGTTGGCGTTGCCGTTTCAAACCAATACGCACGATATTCATTGTTATTGCTAAAAAACAGTAAAATATCAAATGGATTGTAAACTTTTTGCTCTTCCTTACCCGCAAAGTTGTAACCGTTGTACCATTGTTTTAATGTTACTTTATCTACATTAACCAGATATTCTGCAAACTCTCTTTCTAATTCGCTTTGCGTATAGCCACAAATATCTGCTACACTTGACTTCAGTGTTAAATCATCTAGAATATTTAAGCCACTAAATAGGCTTACTTTGCTAAATTTACTTACACCAGTTAATAAGGCGAACTTTAAATATTCATCTGTTTCTTTGATTACGCTATAAAAACTCTTTAAGCCATCACGCATCTCTTGCGCAATACTTAAATTATTAATATTATCTAATATTGGTTTATCGTATTCATCAATTAGAACCACGAGTTTAGTGGCATATTTAGTCGCAACTTCACGGATTAAATAGGCAAAACGGCCGCTGACATCAGGATAAATACTCGCAACACCAAATTCCTTATAATACGTATCTAAAAATTGGTGAATCTTATTATCCAGTTCCTCACGGTTTCTTAATGCTCCCTGACCAAAACTAAAATGTAATACCGGATATTTCGTATCCCAATCCCAGTTATGTTCTAGGTAGAGACCTGTGAATAAATCTTTACGTCCCAAAAAGGCTTGTTTTAGGGTATCAATAAACAACGACTTGCCAAAGCGACGAGGACGGGACAGGAAATAATAGCGTCCACCTGAATTAAATAAATTGGCTACGTGATGGCTTTTATCGATATAAATATAATCTTCGTTGCGGATTTTTTCTAAGGTTGAAATTCCGATTGGTAATTTTTTCATTTAACTAATATCCTGTTTATTGATAGTATTCTTCGCAGCAAACTGCAGCCTGAACTCAATTTACATATTGATAACACATCTAGTCACTATTCTGACAAACGTTTAAAACCATCACATAATCATCTTTATATCTAATAAAATTATTTGTATATCTTTTTTATAACATCTGTATTACAAAAATACTGTTGAAGATAAGATTGTCCATTATACACCAATTTATGCGCAAAATTACGATCATACATTAACTGTAAAATAGCTTTAGCAAAAGAGGCATGATCATCAGACACTAAACAGTGAACCTCATTTTTTAAACCAGTACCCTCAACACCGATAGATGTAGATACCAACGGCATACCATTTTTTAAAGCATCAAGGGTTTTTATTTTAACTCCAGCACCATTTTGCATAGGATTAATAAAAACTATGGATTGTTGGTAAAAATCACTAAGCGATTCTACAT
>DPRZ01000269.1 GCA_003538525.1 Neisseriales bacterium | reverse complement strand
ACACCGACAAACATTTCCACAAAATCTGAACCTGAAATACTAAAAAATGGCACACCAGCTTCACCAGCAATGGCTTTAGCCAGTAAAGTTTTACCAGTTCCAGGCGAACCGCTTAAGAGTATACCTTTAGGCATTCTACCACCTAAACTTTGATACTTGGTTGGATCTTTAAGATAGTCAACAATCTCCATTACCTCTTGTTTTGATTCTTCACAGCCAGCAACATCGTTGAATCGAATCAAATTTTCTTTACTATCAATAATCTTGGCTTTACTTTTACCAAATCCAAATACGCCACCAATTCCACCGCCGCCTTTGCCGCCCGCAGCTCCCTTCATGAAGTAAATCCACACTCCAATTAACAGCAACATTGGAAACCAAGACACAAATATATTCATTAATAATGATTCTTCTTTAGGTTTCGCTTGAAAAGAAACTTTATTTTTAATTAAGTCGTTCACTAATTCAGGGTCAAATGGAGCAAAGGTAGTAAATTTACTATCGTCTTTACGCACACCATTCACCCATTGGCTTTGCATGCTATTGCCTTCAATAACCACATTTTTAACCTGCCCACCCTCAAGGTCAGTGATAAATTGTGAATAAGGAATCGTATTCTTAGTATCTTTAGTGTCATTAAATTTGTTAAAAATCATCATTAAACCAAGACCGATTAACAATTAAATTAATAAACTTTTTAGTAAATTTCCATTTCGCATAGATTAATCCATTAAATTATAAGATTTTTGGTAAATTTATTTTAATACTTATTACCAAGCACAGACCGATGATTATATCACAACTGCTTCTTAAACTTGCAAAGTAAGTAGGTTTCACTGCTCTTGCTCCGCGATGCATCAGGCTTACGAATAAGTACTTGAGTAAATAAAGTACGCGCCAATTTAACCAAATTATCAAATTCTGAACCATGAAATACTTTAATAATGCAGTGCCCATTAGTCTTTAAATAACCTTTAGCAAAATCAAGTACTAGTTCGATCAAATATGCGCCACGTGCTTGATCAACGCCTTTTATGCCACTTAAATTTGGTGCCATATCAGAAATCACCAAATCCACCTTACGATGTTCAATGCTAAGGAGCAACTTATCCAAGGTTATTTGCTCTGTAAAATCACCTTGAATGAAGTTTAAATTAGCTAACGGCTGCATGTCTAATAAATCAACACCTACAACACGACCCTTGTCACCTACTTTTTGCAATGAGACTTGTGACCAGCTACCTGGTGCGCAACCCAAATCAACGACAGTCAACACATTGTGAAAAACGTTCTCTTGCTCATCAATTTCAAGTAGCTTGTATGCTGCACGTGAACGATAACCTACCTTTTGTGCTTGATTTACATAAATATCGTTAACATGTTGATGAACCCAGGCTTTAATACTCTTATTTTTCTTGATTTTTACTGTTTTATCAGTCATTTGCACGACCTCGTTGTAACAAGCGAGTAATTCCAAAAAATACAACATACCCACCACTGATAATTAAAGCGCTAAATTTAATCATCCCCCATAAGCTTGGCAAACTAATAACTCCAAATAAATGCGGCACTCCAGAAACATTATTACAGAGCAACACAAACAAAATAAATAAATAAGCTGCTAAGTCAACACACCAATTACTCCTTAAACCAATTAAGTTAAGTAAAATTGGCAAGCCTAACATTAGTAATAATCCGAACATATAATATAAATCAAAGAATTTATACAAGACTAGCCCGATACTAATTGCCAAGACCATAAACATAAACAGAAAAACTCTAGCCGCCCATAAATTTTCTAAATCCTCTTTAGTTTTGTTATAATAAGGCGTATAGAAACCCCGAATTGCAATAATCGTAATAAACGAAATCATCTCAGAAATTGTTTTATAAAATAACAATGCGATAATAAATAAAGATACAAACGCATACGGTAAAGCATGTTTTACCATAACTAAACCAGCGCTACTAAAGTCAAAAACACTTTGAGAACTGTCTAATGAAGTTACTTGGTTATCATTGTCCAACTGCAACGGAATAATCCCACGTTGTTGAGACGGTGTATCAGAGCTAATCGCTTTAACGATGTAACCAACTGAACCATCTTCTAAACGAGTCTGTTGTGTAATGATTTTTTGCCCGTCTAATTGAGGCTGTGTGTTTGGCGTTGCCAAAGCAAAAACCCCGAGCAAAATCATCATTGATAAAATTAATAACTGCCAAAAACGCCCAGCTGATTTCTTGACTGGATAGATTTGTTGAGCTTGCTTGAGTTTTACGAAGTAAAGTGGATTTAATAGAATAAACACACCACTAGCCAATAACAGCAACCACAAGTCACTATTAATACTCAAAAGATTCAATTTGGTAAATTTATCAGCAACTAACTGATTACTAAGTGCAACTGCATGCAAATTATTAACAAATTCACTGGCTCCCAACGCTTGATAGCTAAGCACCAACACGAGCAACACCAAAGCGGTTGTCACTATTGTAACCAAAATTTGATTATAAACTACGCTAATCACTCCACCAACCAATAAACAAATTGCAATTAACCCCATCATGGATAAAGTACTGTTTGCAAATTCCCAGCCAAGCAAGCTTTTCAATAACGTAACCATAATGGCAATGGCAACGCCAGATGCTAAAAGTAGAAATAGCGCATAACACCCAAAGATAAATCGCGAATTGTATGAACTAACCTTGGCCAAAGTGATCGGTTCAAAATAATTTTTTCGACTTAATAATTGATCGTAAACTAAGATACTGAATAAAAACACAGGGATAAATAAACATAACGCGGGCAAACCAAGATAGGCGCCATAGCTCGTTAGAACTAAAAATTCAATCAACCCAACACTAGCGCCACTGAAGTAACCAACAAAGCCATTCAGACGATGTTTTTCAATCATTAGATAATCGCTACTTCCAGAATTTTTACGCCGAAAACTATATGAAATCGCTACGATTAGACCAAATAAAATAGTCATTAAAATGTAATCAAGATTGGTGATATTTAATAAATGCATGCAATTACCCAAAACAGTTGAAAAAGAAGATCAAGAATATTAACACTTGAGCAGATTAAAAAGTCTTTAGTCTTTAATTAAGACGCACATATTCAAATAATCTAACCCGCTGGATAGAAAAATACCTATTTCAATTGAATATGCCAACAATTATAGCATATTTACAATTAGAGCCCATTGTGAGAAACAAAACAAATAGCTTAATTTTGACGCCTAATCCCAAAATCATACAAATTTACGATAGCTATTTAAATTGAATAAATCTAATATACTTTATGTTCCATCTATGAACTTAATCTATCATATGATTACATTGCTAGAATCAAACAAGTTTACGCAGATTAGGTAATATACTTATGGTATAATCATATTAATTATCACTATATTCTAATCGAGGAGTTAACGCGCATGAAAATATTTCAGATTATTCTCCGTGTAATCGTATTCATTATCCTATTAGTTTTAGCTATCAACAATATGCAATCGGTCGAGTTTAACTTCCTTGGTATTTACACTTTAAAATTACCATTAATTATAACTTTAGCAATTTTTGCTTTAGGTGGTTTAATGCTTGGAATGCTGTTTGGATTTATGAATAACTTAAACCTTAAAAGTCAAATTAATAAATTAAAAAAACAGCTTACGAAGCAACAAGAAGCACATGACAAGATCGATCAAATAATTTAACACTGGAGTAATTAAACTTGGATATTCTCGTAATTTGGTTATTAATAACACCTCTCTTTTTTGCTTTCGGCTGGTTTGCTGGACGAATCGATATGAAAGTAGTCCTAAAACAAGCAAAGCAGCTGCCACAACGAATTTTTGATGGCTTAGATGCCTTAGTTGATAATAAAACAGGCATTGCCAGTGATGAATTAAAACAACTTATCGAGCAAGAGCCGCAACTAATTGACCCGCAATTTAGCCTTGGACGTCTCTATCGCAAGCGTGGTGAAAATGATTTAGCCATAAAATTACATACAAAATTACTGGCATCACAATATGTTATGTCAAATGAAATTAAAGATAAAATCCGCCTTGAGTTGGCTCTAGACTTCCAAAAAGCTGGATTAATTGACCGAGCTGAATCAATTCTTATCCAATTAATGAATAGCAACCTCTATAGCCATCAAGCACTTGAAATGCTCTTGTTAATTTATCAACAAGACAAAAATTGGGGTGACGCGATTGAAACAGCTAAAAAATTAGCTAACTCAGATTTTAGTTTCCATACTGAAGTTGCTCAGTTTAATTGTGAATTGGCTCAAGAAGCTATCATTAAATCTTCACTGATTAAAGCCCAAGAATTTGCTCACACTGCACTAGAAACTAATCGTAAATGCGTGCGTGCCAATATTTTACTTGGTGAAGTATTTTATAACTTAGAAAATTATGCTGACGCAATTCAAACTTGGCAAGCGATTGAGAAACAAAATTATCAATATTTACCGTTAATCATGGATAAAATGTTTGATGCCTACTTGCGCCTCAATAAGACTAAAGAATGCATTACGTTGATTAAAGGCTATGTTACGCTCTATCCTAAACTAAACATGCATGATTTTGTTTATCAAAAATTAACCAGCTACGATAGCCCGGAATCAACCCTAGAATATTTAAGAACAGCGATGTTACACACTCCAAATGCTAAAATTGCGGCACTGTTAATTGATGCACGAGTTAATGCCTTAGAAACTCAAGATGGAAAACGTGATGCCGAACAAATAAAAAACATTCTACTTAAATATAATAGCAAACTGTCCTCATATAGCTGTGGTTGTTGTAATTTTAAATCAAAAACCTTCTTTTGGCAATGCCCTGCATGTTACTCATGGGAAAGTATTAGTCCAAACAATACAGAAAGCTAAACAAAACCCAGCCATCATTGTGGCTGGGTTTTTAATTTAAGCATTATTTTCTAGGTTTTATAAAGCTATCGCGATTCTTACGCAGTGCTAAAACCATTAAAATAGCTTCTTTGAAAATATTACCTGACATTTTTGAGACCCCAAGCACACGATCCTCAAAAATAATCGGTATTTCTTTTATTTTAAAGCCATTCAAATAGGTTTTATAAGTTGTTTCAATTTGAAAACTATAACCAGTTGACTTTAATTGATTTACATCAATTGTTTCTAAAACCTCACGTCTAAAACACTTAAATCCACCAGTTAAATCATTTTGTGGCAACCCCAAAATTATTTTGGCATACAAACTGCCACCACGACTAATTAGCTTACGTTTTAAACTCCAATTCACAACTCCACCACCCGCGACATACCGGCTACCCAAAACTAAATCATAGGTTTTTAAGGCTTCAAACATACTTGGGAGATATTTAGGGTTATGAGAAAAATCTGCATCCATTTGACCAATTGCATCATAATCACGCGCCAAACCCCAATTAAATCCAGCTACATAGGCTGTCCCTAAGCCTAACTTACCAGCACGTTTAATTAAAAATAGTTTACCTGAGTATTTAGTGGCAGTCAAATTCTCAACAATTTCATAGGTTTTATCAGGTGAATTATCATCAATTACTAACACATGTACATCTGGAACATTTTCATAAACCTCAGCTAACATCTTCTCAATATTATCTTTTTCATTATAAGTCGCAATAATAATCATTTTTTTCATTCGTATTTCCCTCTAAAATCTAATTGCTTAAACGATAAACGTATAATCTATTATTTACAAAGCTATTGTGATAACCAACCGTTGCCAATGGTTGAATGTGTTTAAAATATACTTTGAGTTGTTCTAAATAAACTGCATCGTTACCATCACAAAAATAAACTGCATTCTTAATTGGTAATTGTAATCCTGCATTCCAATCCGAATAACTGTTACTATATTTAAAATTACTTAATACATAAGTTCGTCCTAAATTTAAATAATACCAACCGCGTGAAGCATTACCATAATCGCAAGATAAAAGTACATCCCCAGCTTGAATATCATTAATTTTAATTTGATGATATAACTCGGCATTGCCCATAAAAGCATTCACGGCAGGGATTTTACTTTGATATTCGCGAGGAACAAACACTTCAGGCATTTTAACAACGGGTAATAAAATCAAAACCAAGCCAATTGCAACGCGATAAACCCATTTTATATTATACTCAGCCAGACAAGCCGCTAGAAATATAATTCCGCCAATAAACGCTGGTGCAACCCAATTAGCTTCCATAAATTTATATAGGCTATTATACGCAAAAAATAAAGTTACAAAAATGAAAATACTTAATAGGAATAAATAGCGCTGGTCATGTAAAATCTGTTTGCGTTTAATATAAATAAAAACCAACAATGGTATAGAAATGAACGGATTAGCCGCGCCAAGTAAGCTGCCAATATAATCACCTAAACCAGCCAAATTAATTTGCTTATCACTGGCAACACCATGATGAAATTGAAAAGCAAATGACACCCAATC
>DPRZ01000240.1 GCA_003538525.1 Neisseriales bacterium | reverse complement strand
CAATTAAACAATATTAACGGAAAGATTGCCTAAGAGTAAGGTGATTTTAAAAAATTAATTTTAAGGGAGCTGATAGAATGAAAGTAGTAACGTGGAGTAAATTAAATGCATGCGAACAAGAACAGGTTTTAAGTCGCAGCAGTAGCAGCGATGATGCTGCATTAACTAGTTTAGTTAAAGGGATTATTGACGATGTGCGTGCGCGTGGTGATGCTGCGCTGTATGATTATGCGGAGAAATTTGACGGGGTTAAATTGGACTCACTGGTTGTTAGTCCTGAGGAATATGCGAGCATTGAAACCTTGTCTGCGCTTGAAAAGCAAGCCATTTTGGATGCAATTGCGAATATTCGGCATTATCATAGCGTTAGTGCGCCAAAGCCATTTGAGTTTGAAAAAAATGGTACTAAACTGGGTAAAATTTTCCGCCCAATTGAAAAAGTTGGTTTATATATTCCAGGTGGAACCGCGCCGCTAGTGTCAACCATGTTGATGTTGGCGATTCCTGCGGAAATTGCGGGTTGTCCAACCAAAATTTTGGTAACACCACCGAGTAAAGATGGCACGATCAACCCCGCAATTTTATTTGCAGCTAAAGAGTGTGGCATTGATGCGGTGTATAAAGTTGGTGGCGCACAAGCCGTTGCAGCTTTGGCTTTTGGTACTGAGTCAATTCCAAAAACCTATAAAATATTTGGCCCAGGCAATAAATATGTAACTGAGGCTAAAATTCAAGCGGCACAACATCATCAAGGTGCGGCAATGGATATGCCAGCTGGACCATCGGAAGTGTTAGTAATTGCTGATGATAAAGCTAATCCGGTGTTTGTGGCGAGTGATTTATTAGCCCAAGCTGAACATGATGTGGCGGCACAAGTTATTTTGGTTACAACATCGGCAGAATTAGCGGAGCAAGTTCAACTTGAAGTTGTACGCCAAACCGCATATTTATCGCGCAAAGAAATTATTGAACAAGCCTTGGCAAAAAGCGCGATGATTATTGCTGAGAATATGACAGAAGCATTTGCGATTTCCAATCAATATGCGCCTGAACATTTAATTTTGCAAATTGAAGCGGCGGAAAGTTATTTGCCACAGGTTATGAATGCAGGATCGGTATTTGTCGGTGCTTGGACACCTGAATCGGTTGGTGATTATGCCAGCGGAACCAATCATGTGTTACCAACCTATGGTTATGCACAAATGTATAGTGGCTTAGATGTGATTGCCTTTATGAAGTCAATTTCATATCAAAATTTATCTGAAGACGGAATTCGTCACCTTGGGCCAACTGTAGAAATTTTGGCTGATTTGGAAGGCTTGGATGGACATAAAAATGCGGTAACGGTACGCTTAGCGAGTTTGCAAAAATAAGGAAATTAATCGCCACTGAGCTGATGTGATTTTCTATTATGTTGTAATAATATAACTTTCAGCGTTATTTTAGTTGCTCAGCTGTGTAGAAATGCGCTGAGCACAACGTAAATTAATTTAGTTTTAGTAAATTGGAGTATCCTAATGAATAAAAAATTTTGGTCAATTGGCATATTGAGCTTATCGCTTATGGCCTGTGCGAGTAACCAAGCCGCAAGCTCGTCGAATCAACCGATTACGCCGCTGAGTCAGTCAGAATCAAGTAGTAACATGTATAATCCAGCCACTGATGCAGATTCAGCTACGATTACTAACAATAATCTTAATGCCGATCACGCCACTAATTCGGTTTATTTCGCGGTTGATCAATATAGTGTAGATGAGCAATATGCTGCGGTGATTGATAGTAACGCTAATTATTTAGCTAGTCATGGTGCGGCAAGTGTTAGAGTAGAAGGCAATACCGATGATACTGGTTCGGTTGAATATAATTTAGCGCTTGGACAACGTCGTGCGGATGCGGTGAAAAAATCTTTGATTGGCAAAGGGGTTAACATTAAGCAGATTGAAGCCATTTCAAATGGTAAATTAATGGTGAAATTCTCTAATGCGAGTGATGATGGTCGGGCGAAAAATCGTCGTTCGGATATCATTTATACTAGCGGACAAAAGCCAGCTGGTTATTCTGTAAATGCGAATGGATTGCCAGTAATTAAATAGTTTTTTGCTAAATAAAGTGGTTTGTTTAAGCTTGCGCCTTGGTGCTGTGAGTAATGGTTCTGACATAGAAGAAAGAGAAAATAAATGCAATGGTTAAATAAAAAGGTTCGTCCAGAAATTTTAAAATTAGCACCCTATGTGTCGGCGCGTTCCGAACTAGCGGATGCGAGCGGGTTAATTGCACTAGATGCGAATGAAAACCCGTGGGTACCATATCCACAAACAGCAGACATGGCGCAGGTAAATCGCTATCCTGAACCACAACCAATTAATTTATTGAGTCGTTTGGCGACTTTTTACGGGGTTAAAACTGAGCAGATCTTTGTTGGTCGTGGCATGGATGAGGGGATTGAATTATTGATTCGGGTATTTTGTACTGCCTATCAAGATAATATCGTTACGGCTAAACCAACCTTTTCCTACTATAAAGTTGCCGCCGATATTCATGGCATTGAAACGCGTGAGCTAGCGATTGGGGACGCTCCAGATTTTGCCTTAGATTTGGATGGTTTGATTGGGTTGTGTGATGCGCAAACTAAAATTGTATTTTTATGTACGCCGAATAATCCAACGGGTAATTCACTAAGTTTGGCGCAAATTGAGTATGTGTTGCAAGCTTTGCCTGAAACCGTAATTGCAATTGATGAGGCTTATTTAGAATTTAGCGTTATACCTTCGGCAATTGCCTTAATGGCTAAATATACGAATTTGGTGGTAATGAAAACCATGTCTAAAGCCTTTGCTTTTGCGGGAGTGCGCTTAGGTAGCGTGTTAGCGCAAGCAGAGATTATTGAGTTGATTCGTAAGGTTATGGCACCCTATCCTTTAGCTGAGCCGTGTATTCGGGTAGCGTTGCAAACATTAGCTCCACAGGGTCTTTATTTGGCACAGCAGCGGATTGACACCCTAAAAGTTGAGCGTGAACGTGTTTTTAAAGCTTTGCAAGCGGTTGTTGGAATTAAGGTTTATCCAAGTGATGCTAATTTCTTATTGATTCAAGTGGCGGATGCGGCTAAAACTTATTGTGAGTTGTTGGCTAAAGGAATTATCGTGCGCAATCGGCATAAAGATATTGCCAATACATTGCGTGTTACCATTGCCAGCCATGCTGAAAATAATTTATTATTAGCCGCATTTGGCGTCGGTGGTGTGGTGAGTAAAATTGAGCGTAGCGCAATTGTAGTCCGTAATACCAATGAAACTAAAATTATCGTGGAAGTAAATTTAGACCGAACAGCACCCGTTGTAATTCAAACAGGAATTGGTTTTTTTGATCATATGCTGGAACAGTTAGGTAAACATGGCGGATTTAGCCTAAAAATAATTGCCGATGGCGATACGCACATTGATTATCATCACACCGTGGAAGATGTTGCTATTACGCTCGGGCAGGCTTTAAAACAAGCATTGGGTAACAAACGTGGTATTAACCGCTATGGCTTTAGTGTACCGATGGACGAGAGTCTGGCGAGTGCAAATATTGATTTAAGCGGTCGTGGGGTGTTGGTGTATGAGGCTACATTTGCTACACCAATGATTGCAGATTTCCCTGTTGAAATGGTCGAGCATTTCTTTTATTCGTTAGCAGACTCGATGGAGGCCGCAATTCATTTGAAAGTAACTGGCGAGAATGCGCATCATCAGGTTGAGGGTCTGTTTAAAGCCTTTGCTAAAGCTTTGCAGCAAGCGATTGCGATTACCAGTGATAATTTACCATCGACGAAGGGTGTGTTGTGATTAAATTATTTGCAAAAGGATCATTCAGTGATTTCTAGTCTATTTAAGCGCTCACTTTATTTGCTGGCAATTATGACTGCATCTGCAAATGCGAACAATTTACCAGCTGTGGAGCTAGCCAAACCA
>DPRZ01000155.1 GCA_003538525.1 Neisseriales bacterium | reverse complement strand
ACTTGCAAATATTTTACATTTAACCTACAATAGTGGAGAATATTCATCAACTATTAAAAAGGATTAAATTATGTTAAATATCAACGAAAGTAATGTTTGTGCAATTTTGGACAAGATTATTGCTCATGAATTAGCTGGAGTTAATCGCTACACTCATTACGCATTAACTGTTTATGGTCTAGAGCGTTTATCATTAGTCAATTACTTCAAAACACACGCAACTGAATCATTGGATCATGCGCTTAAAGCTGGCGAATTAATGACTGGATTAAATGGTCATCCTTCCTTAAAAACCTCAGACGTTAATGAAACCCATCAACATGATTTAGCTAGTATTATCGCTGAATCAATTGAACACGAAACCAAAGCGGCTAAAATGTATCACGAGTTATTGAATGAAGTGAAAGAAAAATCTGTTTATTTAGAAGATTATGCGCGGACTATGATTGGTTCAGAAGAACAACATGTACTAGAAATGCGTAAAATTGCAAAACGCTAAGAACTAAATAATTTATACTCTTATGTGAAAAGCCAGAACATTCTATATTCTGGCTTTTCATTTACGCTATAAATTTATAAAATAACAACGCTTAATTGCTACAATCTAAATCTTGATAACTTTAGGATCATCTTTATCACTATCCATAGTATAAAGCGAAAAGCTATCTGAGTCTTGAACTTTCTCCCATTCATGTTGCTGAGTTTCAATTACTTTTTTAGTAATATCATAGCCTTGCTGATAATGTGTATGCGCTGCCTCGGCACTAAAATTATAATCTTTACTATTTAACTCAGTTCCAGTTACCGAGCGATATACCACATGAACTAAATCTAAACGATGGGCATGACCTAATTTAAGAATTTCTTGAACCTCTGGATCTTCTCTAACTTCTGGTGATAACTTTGAACCCAAGAAGCGGATGGCATGCGATAAATTTTGCGCTGTTGCATAAATTTGATTCGAGCGCTTTGAATGTGAAGAATATTGAATATCTTTAACCCGTTCACACATTCCATCCATACTATGTGGTAAAGGACCTGAAGCTGAGAAAAGATCAAACATAAAGCATAAAACATTCTCAATTTCATGCTCTGTATCAGCAAACTCTTCAATTACTTTTGACAATGGCGTATTTGCATAAACTCCACCATCAACATAGAAGCGTCCATCAATTTCAATGGGTGGAAAACTTGGTGGTAGTGCACCTGTAGCCATAATATGCTCAACTTTAATTTGTTGCTTACTACTATCAAAGAAAACAAACTCCCCTGACGCCAGATCCGTTGCTCCGACACACAATCTAACATGACCTTGATTTAAATACTCAAAATCAATTACTTCATTTAGTGTTTCACGAAGTGGTGTTGTATCATAAAAACTTAACTGATCTGGAGTCGCTTTATGCAGTAATAATGGACTAATTACTTTTGGCTTATAGAAACCAGGTTGCCCCATATGAAGCGCATATTGTGCTCCAAAATAGTTATGAATTTTAGACATTCCAGCAAAAGGTAAATTTGGCAATGGAATACCAACCGTAACTTTATTCCAAAATTTCTTAAGCATGTCAAGACGTTTCTCTGGTGGGTTACCCGCAAGAATTGCAGCATTTATACCACCAATTGAAATACCTACCACCATATCAGCGCGATAACCGTGCTCATGTAGTGCCTCTACGCCACCAACTTGAAACGTTCCAAGCGCACCACCACCCTGAAAGACATAGATAATTTTACGCTCAATTGCGGCAGGATTATTTTCTACTGAATCTTTATTTTTATGCTTCGTAGGTTTTTGAGTTGTTGTCTTAGTTGTCATGTAAATTAATCTTCCAAATAATCATAAACCACATCGCCGAAACCTAAGGTTAGATCGGCTACCAAATGAGTACCACCAATTACTTTACGAACAGGTAAACCTGCCACAGGAGCTAAAGCATGCTCAAATAATTGTAACGCGGCTGGACCTGTCCAAGCACCGTGTACAGTTACATCTTTCAAAAAATAACGCACTAATTGACAAACACTCTTATCCACACCATTGGCATGCGGAATAATTTTTATCAAATAGTTTGGTATACTTTCCATTCCAGCTTGTACTTCTTGCTTGTCTAAAGAATGATATTTGAATCCCATCGTACCAGTTGCAATCGGGGTACTATTATATTTTAATGTTCCAAGTACCGTATCAACATCAATCTCTAATTTAGGATTAGCATATTTTTTAGGAAAGCCCCAAATTTCACGCCCAGCAGCAATCGGTGCTAAATTATCTAAAAACATCATATGTGAATAAGTCCCTACCTTACCATCGAATTCTACTTCAATAACTTGACCGGCTTCAGTAAAACTACCAAAACCATGTGCATCAGGCATTTTCATAAATTCAAATTTAACAACATTGCTGATGACTTTCAACGGCTCAGGAACAATGGCCTGCAACGCATCATAATCCGTTTCATAGGAAATAATTAAATATTCACGATTCTTAAATTTATAATCAATTTGTAGCGCACTTGGCGAAGTTAAAGGCATAGCAAAAGCATTTTGTTTAATATCAGCGATTTTCATAAATTTTATTCCTTATAAAATAGATTAGATTTTATATTTTAGCATAAATTTACTTTAAAGCAATAATTTTCGGTAAAATTCTAACTTAAATATTTAAATCGTAAAGAAATAACATGAAACATACTCCCAGAAAACGCTTTGGTCAGAATTTTTTACAAGATCAATCCATTATTCGCAACATTATTGAATGTATAAATCCGCTCCCAGAACAGAATTTTATCGAAATTGGACCTGGGCTTGCCGCACTTACTAAACCACTAATTGAAAAGCTTTCCCACCTTGAGGTCATTGAACTAGATCGTGACATTGTTAATTTCTTACAAGAAACATTTACTCCACAACAACTAACTATTCATCAAGGAGATGCGTTAAAATTTGATTTTACGCTGAATAATAAACCAATTCGAGTGGTAGGAAATTTACCTTATAATATCTCAACGCCAATCATGTTTTACTTAAGCCAATTCCCCAATATTCAAAACATGGTTTTCATGCTACAAAAAGAAGTAGTTGAACGAATTTGTGCTAAACCAAATAATCGTGATTACGGCAAATTAACCATTATGCTGCAATATAAATACAAGTGCCGCTATTTACTCGACGTACCACCCGAGAGTTTTTATCCCGCTCCCAAAGTTGATTCCGCCATAGTTTCACTAACCCCAAGAACTGATTATGACTGGCATCAAGTTGATGAAACAAAGTTAAATCAAGTGGTTAGCAAAGCATTTAGCCAACGCCGCAAAACAATTAGCAATAGCTTGAAAGGATTATTTAGCTCAGAACAACTAATTGAAGCTGGGATTGATCCATTACTTAGACCAGAAAATATTGAGCTTGAAAAATACATTTCATTAAGCAAGCTGATTTGAAACTAAAATAATTTAATTTATATAATTGCCGAAGCTAATTTAATGTTAAAATAATAAATCATTAAACAAATCAAGGAGAATGTTATGCCTAAATCCAAGCTAACCTCAATTGAGGATTTTAAAAAACTACTTAAAGATGATATGACGATCATGATTGGTGGATTCATGACCGACGGAACTCCAGAACAATTAATTGATGCTGTATTAGAATCGGGCGTTAAAAATTTAACTTTAATTAATAATGATGGAGGCTATCCTGAACGCGGAATAGGCAAACTCATTAGCAATGGACAAGTTAAAACTTTAATTGCATCCCATGTAGGTTTAAATCCCACGGTGGCTAAATTAATGAATGCTGGTGCATTAGAATTAATCTTGGTACCACAAGGTACACTCGCTGAACAAATCCGTGCCAAAGGCGCTGGGCTAGGTGGTGTATTGACACCAACAGGGTTAGGAACCTTGGTACAAGAAGGAAAGCAAGTAATTGAAGTTGATGGCAAAAAATATATTCTTGAAAAACCGATGAAAGCCGATTTAGCCATTGTTGAGGCGACTTATGCTGACACCTTTGGTAACGGTGTAAATATTGGTACTACACGCAATTTTAATCCATTAATGGCACTAGCTGCGGATGTAGTTGTTATGGGTACATATGAAGTACGCGAACCTGGTAAAGTTGATCCATCGAGTGTCACTATTCATGGTGTTTTAGTTGATTATCTAGTTGAAATTGTGGAGGCTTAAAATGGATGCAAAACAAATTATTGCAAAACGCGTAGCACTTGAATTAAAAGATGGACAATTGGTTAATTTAGGCATTGGTCTACCAACTATGGTTGCAGATTACCTACCTGAGGGTATCGAAGTGGTACTACAATCAGAAAATGGAATGATTGGGATGGGTCACTTAGTTGACGGTGAACATAATCGCAACTTTACCAATGCGGGTGGTCATTCTGTCAGCATTCTACCTTATGCCGCTTGTTTTGATTCAGCTTTTTCATTTAGTTTAATTCGTGGTGGTCATGTTGACTGCACGGTTTTAGGCACGCTAGAAGTTGACCAACACGGCAATATTGCAAATTATATGATCCCAGGCAAAATGGTACCAGGGATGGGTGGAGCAATGGATTTGGTAACTGGCTCCAAAAAAGTTATTGTGGTAACTACGCATACTGACAAAAATGGTAACTCAAAAATTATTAAACAGTGTAAATTGCCTTTAACTGGAGTTGAGTGTTGCGATTTAATTGTAACCGAATTAGCCGTTATGGAAGTAACACCTAAGGGACTTAAGTTGCTTGAAATTGCAGACAATACAACCGTTGAAGAAGTAATTGCCAAAACTGAAGCCAGCTTAATTCTAGCCGATACAATTGGTAAATTTAGCACTAATTAAGAAATTTACCCATTAACCTGTACCGCAAATCGTGGACAGTTATAACTGGCATTGACTCGACTTAAAATGGTACCGATATCCTATCGGTGCCATTTTCTTTATTTACGCCTAAGCTCAATCGCACAAATAGGTTCAGCGCATGTTATTTGGTTATACCCAAATAATTACCAAAATGATGTAAGATACAGTACAAGCTTAAATTAATGTGCGCTAGTCGTGGTATATTCACTCGCCGTCATTTTTGAACTTTTCTTATATATCGCTTTATTGGTATGACTAAACGCTTGACATGAATTCAAAACTAATTTACCGCCTTTTACTTCACATTTTACGGTTTGTTGCGAATTGTCATCAAAGAACTTAACCATGTCATGTTTCTTATCTTCATTTAACATGCAATGTTTATTCATTTCGGCAACTGGTTCATTATCTTTTAACTCAAATATCATTTTGTGTTTTTCACAATGACATTCCAATTTATTCACATCTAGCTTGTTACTTGAAAGCGGAGCTGATGAATTCGACGCAGCAAAAGCACTCACCGACACCACTGATAATAAAGCCAAAATTAGTTTTTTCATATAGAACATTTCCTTTTAAAAATTAAATACAACAACAATACAAATTTAAATCTAATTTAAACAATTTGCACAAATTTCTGCGCGCTATCCGACCATTCGAGAACATGCCCCGAATGCACATCATAAACCCACGCGCTGAGCGTAATTTGTTGATTGGCAATCATTGTACCAACATTGGGATAAGTTTTCAAATTTTCCACCTGATGCAATAAATTAATCGTTACCCCATCCTGAGCATCTTTGGGTTTATTTAATTTAAAGCCAGCCTTAATTAAACTCAGCCAATTATCCAAACCAACGTGCCCCAAAGAATTATCGCCACTCGCAATAGAAGCTTTAATTGCACCACATTCGGTATGTCCACAGATTACAATATTACGCACGCCTAATTCAGAAATAGCGTATTCAATTGCGGCAATCTCGCTATAAATATTATTCGGCATATACGGCGGAACAACGTTACCAACATTGCGCACAATAAAAATCTCACCAACATTTGCCGACAAAAATGCATTTGGGTTAAGACGGCTATCCGAACAGGTAATTAATAAGGTATGCGGACTTTGCCCTTGTGCCAAAGTGTTGAGTAAATGTTTATTGTCTTTGGCATAATGACTAATATATTTAGTAATTCCATGGCGTAATACATCGTTTGCCGAATGCGAAAATCCTGATTGCTCCAAAATCGCTTTAATTTGATGCTCCGCAATGGTAGTCACATAAGGTTGCGATTCAAAAGTATTTGCCGAAATCGTGGCATATTGCTCATCTGACATTCCATGGAAAATGGATTTAATATTTGAATCAAGCAAATCTTGAGCAATGCTAATTAAATGTTTTGCTCCGCTACTATCAATGTTTTGCAGCATCGCAAACTCAAAGATCACAAAATGAATCCCCTTTTCGCTCAGGGCATAATCTTTAATTTTAGCCAATTTTTCATATGACATAAACGTGATACTACCTGCAAGTCCAACCCGCAAAACATTATTATTGGTCCAAAGTTTAATCTCAGCTTTAGTTCTAAGCATCCGCACCCCGACAATAATAAAGGCAGCTAATAGACCCGTGCGAATTCCATCAATTAGATCGCTACCAATAATGGCAAAAAAAGTAATAAAATAGACTAAAACATCCCAGCGATCACTTTTCCATAAATCGACCACTTGGCGAATATTCATCATTTTGAACGCAGCCGCAATTAAGATTCCCGAGAGCACCGCAACAGGCATCATTTCAATTACTTGTGGTACACAATACACCACGATCAATATAATTAGCGCATGAAAAATCGCTGCCCGCCGCGTTTTGGCACCCGCTAACACATTCACCGAAGACCGCGCCACAATTCCACTCACCGGAATTCCGCCAAACAATGCCACCCCAATATTAGCTACTCCCTGCCCGATCAATTCCTGACTTGGATTATGTAAATCACCCTTACCCATCAAATCAACTGCGCTTAAAGAAAGCAACGTTTCTAGAGAGGCTAAAATAAATACTTCTAGTCCAGTGAGAGCTAATTTCGGCCAATCATTAATTAAATTAAAATCAATTACCGTTGGATGAAAAATATCATGTGGGAGCATGCCAACAGTTGCCACCGAAATATTTGTGACATGAGCTAATGTCATCGGAATTAATACCGCAAAAAAGAACGCATACGCTCGTGGTAAAAAACGTGGCACGATAGTTAAAATAGCAATTGTCAACGCAGCCAGACCAAAGCCAGCCGAACTAACATGATGTGCATACAAATGCAAATTAGAATAAGTTTGCGTAATGGTATTATTAGTTTGACCAGCAATTTGAAAGGCATATGGCAATTGTTCAAAGAATAACAAAAATCCAATCCCTGCGGTAAATGCCAGCACCAAAGAGAGTGGAATATATTTGGCAATTCGCCCGAGCTTCAAAATCCCCAAACTAATTTGCAACAGCCCACAAATTAAGCCGACAATCAATAACCCCGCAAAGCCAAAATCTTGCAGAACACCAGCCAATAAGACCGACATAGCTACCGCTGGACCAGTTATACCCAGCCGTGAACCACCAAAAACCGCCCCCAAAATACCGCCAATTACGGCAGAAATTAAAGCGACTTGTGGGGCTACCCCTGTTGCAAGCGCCACAGCCAAAGATAATGGAATCGCGACAAATGCAACCGCAATCGCCGCACCAATATCCTCACGTAAATACTGACGCTTGAACATGGGTCGCAGCTCATTCGCCAGATAATTAAATAAATAATTTTTTGATGTTTGCATGAATTCCTCTTCGTTTCTTTTTTGTATTCTGTTAAGCCTAAAATTGACTTATCCAGCACTAAATTTAAAATAACCTGTAAACAAACTTTCCACCGCCAATTCAGGCTGACTTTGTTCAATGGCTAAGGCATTTTTTACCGCATCTAATTGACTCATTTGATCTAAGAAGCGACTTAATTTTGGCAACTCACTCAAATCAACTAAGTTCTCGCCACGGTTATGCTTCCGACACCAACGTAACAAGGCATAGGCTTGTGCATCCACAATAGTTGGCTGTTCACCAATGAAATAACCGCTGGCAAGTAAATTATCTTCAATATATTGCAGCACAATTTGCAAGCGTCCTAGCGCTTGAGCCTGAAACGAACTCGCATAATCTTCCGTCACAAACCGCGTTGGATAGTTAAATTGTTGAAAAACTGGATGGAGTGTCGAAGATAAATAGGATAACCATTGATAAACTTTAACTCGACCACCCTCAGCTGTACTTGGGCAAATCGTCTCATTTGCCGTTTTATCAGCTAAATAGAGCAATATTGCCAAATTCTCACCAATTACTTGACAACCATCCTTAAGCGCACCAACTTTACCAGCTGGGTTAATCCAGCGAAATTCCGCACTTTGACGAATTTCAGGCGTGGTAATCCCAATTTGATAAGGAATTTGTAGCCATTCTAAGCTGATTTGCGCGCCTAACGAACAGGCACCAGGAATAATAAATAAAACAGGAGCTTCCATCTTGATTTACCTTGTCTAAAATTGAATTGGTTTATAAAAACATAGTCTTTTGGGTAGCTATTTTCGCATATCTACTGATTACTACGCCAATTTTCTGAGCAAGGTGGCAATTTTACACAATGGGTTATAACAATAATTAGGCTCTGATTAATTCTAACATTCCATTCATTACAATCAACGAAATCACCTCTAATGATGCGCTGCAGCAATTTATGCATAAAGCTAATCACGCAAATATGCTACAATTTAGCCATTAAAATGTTAACGCTAACATCAACAACTACAGGAGTTCACAATATGCGATATAGCTGGCGCTGGTTTGGTCCACAAGACCCAGTTTCAATTCAAGATGTGCGTCAAACAGGCGCAACAGATATAGTCTCGGCACTTCATCATCTTCCTAACGGAGCGGTGTGGAGCGTTGAAGAAATTAAGCAACGTCAACATGAAGTTGAATGGGATGCAATTAATAACGAAGCCACCAATTTAACTTGGAGCATCGTTGAAAGTGTACCTGTTCATGAAGACATCAAAAAACAAACTGGCAATTACCTTGAATACATTCGCAATTATCAACAAACGCTCCGTAATTTAGCTGAGTGTGGCATTAAAATTGTCATCTATAATTTTATGCCAATTATCGATTGGACCCGCACCGATTTAGCCTATCGCCTACCAAATGGCGTGCGTGCCCTACGTTTTGACTATTTTGAATTCGCCGCATTTGACCTATATATTTTGCAACGCCGCGCTGCCGAATTAGATTACACCACCCAAGAGCAAATTCAGGCTCGCAAAGTATTTGATGCGATGGATGAAGCAACTAAGCAACGTTTAATTCGCAATATTATTGCAGGCTTGCCTGGTGCTGAAGAAAGTTTCACCCTTGAGGAATTTAACGCGGCACTCGAAGAATATCGTGAAATTAATGCCGA